>NZ_JAUPTE010000099.1:0-21579 GCF_036701705.1 Microcoleus sp. w1-18aA5
TCTATCCTTTCTCTTCGCTGTGCTTATCTCAACGGTCAACTTTCAATTTGATGTATTTGCCAAAGTGAGATGCACCCAGGCGATTGATTATTTTGGGGTAGGGAAACGGCATTGCCCCTCCGTGAGATCAAGTTTCAAACTTTATTTTGTTTCCATACCGGAACACTCGCAATACAACTTTTCCGTCTTCTCAACCATCAATTCTTGATCGAATGCCACGGAGGCAAACTCTAAACAGTGTTTGTTCATTTGCAAGCGAAAACCCTTGTTTGCAAGCTTTTGGATGGCTTTTGATAAAGCCTCTGGATCGTCAAAGGGAACGATATAACCTGTTTTTCCATCCTCAATCTGATCCCGAGATCCTCCGCCTTCTGTCCGGATGGTAACTGTTCCGCAACTCATCGCTTCCGCCACTACCAGAGGACAGCCTTCTGAGCGACTCGGTAGCACAAAAATGTCTGAGGCCCAATATACTTCCCGCAGCTCGTCCACATACCCCAAAAAGATAAAGGAACGCGAATCATCATCACTAACAAAGGCATATTCTTTAATCTCCTGCTCCTGATGGCCGGAACCTACAAATAAACACTTCACAGACATTTCAGGAACAGCATTTCTCGCTTGTCTAACGGCATCAATCAAAAGATCGTGACCCTTATTCCAATTGAGTCTGCCTACCAGAGAACATACCAGGTCTTTTTCTTCTAATCCAAACTTTTTGCGTACATTTTCTCGCTCTTCTGGACTGGGAGGACGAAAATATTTCGTATCGATGCCATTTATAATTTTGCGGACTTTAGTTTTGTGAAAACTCAAATCTTTTAGCAAAAATCTTTCAATGTCTGAAGAGATTGCAATAAATACTTTTGGGGCAAATAGCTTCAAAAATATGAAGTATTTTGTGGTTTGCGGTCGCAATACGGCATCTTTAAGTAGTGTCGGATCTTCACCGTGTACTGATGGATGAAATGTAGCAACACAATCTATGCCAGTGATGATTTTGAGAATGCGCCCCAGAATTAACATCGCGTATCCGTGTGCGTGAAATAGGGAAATATCGTATTTATTTACGAGTTCCAAGATCCGAGTAATTTTACCCCAACTGGGAAAAAGAGGTTTCAGATCCTCAAAAATTATCCACTCTTCTGATAAGTCTTTAAGTGCTTCAAAGCGGCTGACAGAACCTGCATTATAATTCACAGGTCCCGTAATCAGAACGACCTTCCACCCAAGCGCTTTTAAACCGCGAATCATAGTCTCGCAATGGGAGGCAACCCCATCATTACAATCGACACGCTTTAAGAGAAAACCTACTGTTTTTTGTTTTTCCATTTTCTGTTCTTGACCTCATAAACTGTTACTTGGGACACATTTTTTTATCGATCGGTGGTGGTGTTTTCCAAGTTTTTATCATTAGCACTGATAAATTTTACCACGATTAAGAATCAAAGACAATGTTTTTTATAATAAATTTGTGCGCTCGTTAGTTTTTTACAATTTACATTGTTTTTGCGACTTAGTTCCTGACTGTAAGTCACGTTAAATTTTTACGCTCGTATTGAAAACCAACATTATCTCGATTTTTCTAGTTTTGATCTAAAATTTTTTGGTCTTGAAAATTAAAATTTCTATCTCATTTAAATCCGGCAATTCGTTGATGCTGGTAGTGCTTGTTAGCTGCCATGCCTATACCCAAAAATCCCCAGAAAACCATGCCAGAGATACCAACGATCACATTTGAACCAGCTAGCATTGGCAAGAACCCAACAACAATAGCACGAGATGCACTGGCAAACGGATCAGACTTAGACTTAGAGGATTGGAACAGGCTGTAAAAAATTAGGAGTAAACCACCTATATAGGGAATGGCTCCCATCCAGCCCAAGGTGAGAAGTAGTTCGATAATTCCACTGTCGATTGGCTGAAGAGTTCCATTTCCCTTACCAATAACCTCACTCAGCGCAAGATTTAGTGTTCTGCCGTAGAGGTCTGCTCTGTCCTTTGCACTCTGATCGTCTTTAACGTTAGACAAACTGGTTACACGAGACTGAATGACTTGGGAAAATGGCTCGACTGTGGACAATGGTACAAGACATAGGGCGATCATCAGGACAAAAGCAATTAAACGAATTTGAAAACTCCCTTTTAGAGAAGCGAGCAGGGTAATTAAAGCTATTATCAAACCTCCCCAAACTGTGCGTACCGATGTTAGCAGGACAGACAAAATGCCAACTGCTAAACCAGGAATACGCAAATTGCCTTGACCAATAAATAGCAAGATATTCCCCGCTAGCATCACTAATCCAAACTGTAAGGGCGCATTCATGGTACTCCACACTCGAAGTCCAAGGGGTTCGGGGTTTCCCATACTGGTATATAGTTTGGTCTGTATCAGCCAGAAACAATCCCACTCAGGTGCAACTAAGTATTGATAGACGCCATAGGATGCTGTCACTAACACACCCCAGAGAAAAGTGCGCTGAATGTTTTCGCGATAGCTGGGGTAATCTCGCCAGTTCACAAATAAGTGGAAACCAAACAGAATGGGGCTGACCCAAGTCATCAGAGAGACGATCGCCGGAACAGGTAAGCCATTAATCAGACCAACCAGAAAACCATAAAACACACCCATAGCAGATAGGATAAAAGGTAAGCCACCTTGTTGATGTGCTTTGGGAAGGTTGCGGTAGAAAGTTACAATGGCGATTGTTGCCACCAGTAGAGGGGCTAACAACATGGGACTGGGATCGGTAAAACCGCTCCGAAAATCCGACACACGGCGAATAAAAGGTGTGAGGAAAAACACCCACCAAGTGAAACCTACATAGAGGATGGGATACCGCAAATATAGGAACAGGCCGACGGCAAGAGAACCCGCTGGAAAGATTATATTCAGAACTTTACCCAGACCTGCTGCAAGGCAGAGGGCAGTAATCAGTAAAAGTCCCAGGATTGCCATCCAAGCTGCCTGGGGTTGTAGTGTCAGAGAGAAGCCCTGTTTTCGAGAGTTATTCGGAATTCCCTGTATTTGACTCATTACTAACTACTTTTTAGGTTTGTGGAATCTTTAACTAGATATTCAGTTTTAAATCTTAGCTTTTAGGAATCTTTAACTAGGTTTTAGGTTTGAAGAATTGTTTTCCCTAGCACCTAACACCTAACACCTAACATCTTACATCTTTATTCGGACTGTTGCCATGTTTCCCAAGCCTGCCAACGTCCACGTAGAGATGCCAGTAATTTCTGTCCTGCTAAGGTGCCTTCTTTAGGTAGGAATCGTAACCATTGTAAAAAACCCGGGGCATCTCGTGTTCCCACGAATGTTGCCCAGAATACAAATGCAGTACGTCGAGTCAATGATAGGTTTTCTAACAAAACTAAAGTTTCATTGTGTACGGCATTAATCAAGGCAATGTCATTGAATCTATTGCGTTGATCTTCGTCAAAACGTTGGGCTGGAAAGTGATCGACTGCTACTTTTGGATCGTAGATTAGCTTCCAGCCTGCCCGTTTTAAGGCCAGACTAAATGCTAGTTCAAAGTGTACCTGGGCTCCAGTACCTCGCATCCGGCGATCGAAGTGCATTTGGCCGATCGCACTCCGCCGAAAACTCATGTTTACACCCTTGAGCACATCTACCTCACGGGCTTCTCCCATCCCTAAGTGATGTCCGCCGATGACTCTGCCAAACCACTGCACTTGTCCCACTACTTCGCGTTCCCCCTTTTCTAACTGGGTGCCGTGATACACCCAATCCCGCCCCCCTACCCCACCGATATTGCTATCTGACAAAAAGTGAGCCTCGATGCGTTCCAGCCAATCGGTGTGAGGTGCGGCATCATCATCGGTAAAGGCGACGATAGCCCCACAGGCGACATCCATTCCTACATTCATGGCGGCTACCACACCAGACTCTCTCACTGTGGCAGTTCGCAGTGGTAAGAATTTTGAGTTTAATGTTTGGACAAATGTCCAAGTTTCAGTATCCGTATCCCGAACTACTACTAAGACTTCATCAGCGGGACGTTTTTGCTTTTTGAGTGCGTCTAAGCAGCGTGCTAAGTCTTTCGGGCGACAGTAACTGGGAATGACAACTGAGATAGTCAGCACGGCTGGAGTTCCTCAAATAAATTCACATAATTACTTGCCATATTAGCCCAGCTATGCTGTTCGGCTATAGTTCTAGCTACTTGACCCATTTGCTGTCTTTGTTGCCGATCGCATTTAACTAATCGATTCAAGGCTTCAGCTAAAGCCTGTGTATCGTCTGAGTCTGGCAAAACGAAGCCACAGTCTGGTGTCACCAACTGCGCCGCCCCCGTCGTAGCAGCCGTAATCACGGGTATTCCTGTCGCCATCGCTTCCAGTACCACTAAACCAAAAGGCTCATAACGGGACGGAAAAACTAAAAAATCTGCTGCTTTCATCAAGTCGGGGACATCTTGCCGGAATCCCAGAAAATGCACCCGATTTTCTAAGTTTAGCGATCGCGCTAACTCAGGATAAGGACTACCTGCGGTTCCACCCACAACTCCGAGGTGCAATTGGGGAACTTGCACTAAGGAATGCAAGACTGTATCCAAGTTTTTCCGAGGTGTACGGATATCCCCAGCAAATAGCGCCAGAGGCACTTCCTCTGGTAAACCCCATTTTTGCCGATCGACAATACCGGGAGCAAACTCTTGTAAATCAATGCCATTTAAGATCACCCGAATTCGATCGCGTGGAACACCGATCGCGATTAATTCTTGGGCGACTTTCTCAGAAACGGCTACTACGACTTTCGCGCGATCGAAGGCTTTTTTCTCCCAATCAGCATTTAAGGCAGTGTAAAACCGCTGATAAGTGCCACGCAAGCTCAGATTTTGTGTTGAGAGATTGCAGGGCGATCGCAACCAGGAACTATGGATAAAATGCACTGCATTCACATCTCCCTTAGCCGAAGTAATTGCACCATTGAGTTTAATAACGTCAAATTCTTTTTGATGTTTATTTAACCACCAAGCACTTTGAGTGGAGAAAGCTATTTCTCGAACAAGTTGCAATGGATACTTTTTAACTGGAATAGAAATCCAATCGACCTGACTGTGTTGTTGCAGTTTCGGGTCTACGTCACTCGCTAACAAGGTAACATGATGACCGCGGCGAATCGCTTCTGTGACGACTTCATAGTTCACGCGACCTTGACCGTCGCCTTTCATGACTTTGTGTGTAACGAGGCAAAGCTTCATTTACTACCTCTTTTTTGAGACAAAGTTGCTTCGTACAAAGTCAGATTATCGCGGGCATTCCCATGCCAACTATACTTTTGTGTCGCAGCATAGGCATTACGGCGCAATTTTTCCAGGTAGGGGCGGTCTATAATTAAGCGTTCCAAAGCATTCTCGATCGCCAGAGTGTCACGAGGCGGGACTAAAATGCCATTATCCCGATTGCGCTGAACTTCCATCGGCCCTGGGGTGGAAGTGGTGACAGGGGCTAAACCGCAAGCTATAGCATCCATAAAAGCGACGAATTGCATAAGAGATTAAGTTAGTTAACGTAATAGAACTTTTTCGGGACCAATAATCTGAGCATTTTGAAGAATATCGATCGCATTGGAGAATTGAAGTGCATTATTAATTCCCGCTGTCACCACTAGAATCAATGCTAATCCAAGCACCACAGGTCGCATTTTTGTGAGGACTCCGAGACTCACTAATATTACTAATGAAGGAGCATAATGTAATGAATAGAGAAAGATTTCAAAACCATGAATTGTATGAAGTAATAGCTGTCCCAGTAGCGTAAACCCAAGGGTAAATCTTAATTGAGGATGCTGCTTTACGGAAAAAAGTGCATACAATCCCAGGGCTAATAACCCTCCCCAAGTAACAGTTGCAACTTTCCCCCACCAGCCACCTGAGCCTAGAGCTGATGTCTGAATACTCAATACTTGACCTCCAGATGAACCAACCCAATTACTATTAATGATCTCAAGAGAGGGCATCACAATGGAATGGAAGAAAAAAACACTGTATCTCTTTAAAACCATAAAGATATTTGAAGGCCAGTATAAATAGTCCGCTTGCTCTGCTGCTCCTCTAGTAAAAATTGCTCTTAACGCGGCAGTTGGAAAGAAGAATTTTTGGATAGTAGCTAACAGTATGAATAGAACAAAAGCACCAGCAAAAATTTTTAAACATTGTTTCCATCGATTTCCTGAAATAGTCGCTATGATTCCTGCCATCAAATTGGTGATTGTTATACCTACGGTTAAAACATTCGCAGCCATATACCAATAAGGGGAAAGTTGGCGATAATCTGCTACTGTAACAAGACAGTACACAAGTAAAATAGTCTCTCCTCCAAATAAGAACGATTCTGGGACAACAAACCAAAATCTTGCGGCTGCGGTTATGGATGCCAAAATACTAAAAATTGCTGCATCAATTTTTTGGTAGCCTAGCAACCTGAAGAGGATAAATATTGTTCCAATGAAAAGCCCAGAAACTACAGAAATAAATGCTCTGATACCTGTAATATGTTCCAAATGAAAGATTGTTAGGATTGCTAATATTGGTAAGCAACTAACTAAGGCATACAGAGGATGAGCTGAAATTGTAGCATGGTTGTAATTTGAGTCACTCATTCGGAAGAAGCTTTTATTGATATCACTATCAAACCAAATGTCCGTGACATTAAAGACTATAGGATTAACTAACTGTGCTGTGGCAAAAGAAGTGCAGCCAGTGAATAATATTAGGCTGAATACTAACCAAACATCTGCTTGATATTTATGAAATAGCTGAGATGGGGATAAGGATTTCATTGTTCTCCTCGCTTTTGAGAAAAGGCTTTTTCGTAGAGAGTCAGAGTATTTTGAGCCACGGAATTGCTAGAAAATATTTTTTTTATATTTTCTTATAACTAAAGTGGCGTTTTAAGTTATTAATCGGTTTTTCAAACAATAGCCAAGATGGTATTGCAATCGCCAGTGTAATTATCATTTTCAATAAAACCTCAAGCGGTAGCGGAATTTGAGAGAATAAATTCAACTCATAGGCTTTCGCAAAGGTAGGATTTAGGAACACATGGTACAGATAGATTCCATAACTAATTTTGCCCAGAAATACAAGAGGTTTCAGTTCCAAAATCTTTCCAGGAAGACCGCTAAAGCCTTCCGATGCCCGACTGATTAACCATATATAGAAAATCGCCAAAACGGTTGGTCTAACCAACATATTAAATAGCGCTATATTATTAAACAAAATAAGTAATGGCAAGCAAACCCATAATCCTAAATTACATAAAATCTGGTGATTTTGCTTAAACTGCTCGTGGTTATGTTTGTAGAATGCGAGTAAGGCACCTAGTGCCAGTGAATCCATAGATGCAAGAGGGAAAACAAGAATCTGGACTTCATTGAAGTTAAATCCATAGCATATAAACTTAGATACAACTCCCAGACCAATGGTTATAAATATAGCTTTTAACAGGTGTTTTTTAGGCAAAAATAGCATAACAAACGGCCAAATTAGATAAAATTGTTCCTCCATGGCTAATGTCCAAAAGTGGCTTGAAGTATCATCCCATTCACCTCTGATTAGAACCATAATGTTGGTTGTATAAGTCAAGTGCCAAAAAAAGACACTTCTAACTTGCTTGAAGCCAATAGCAGTGACAGCAAGGGCTAAATAGTAAATAGGAGATATCCGGAGAAAACGCCGTATATAAAATCTTTTAAGTGTAAATCCGATACTTTGATTATTTGATTTGATGGTATCTCTACACCGGAGGAGAATACCAGTTATCAAGAAACCACTAAGTACGAAAAAAAGTGTAATTGCTGATGTACCCCAATGGAGAATTGGTTTTAAATAAGAGAGAATAGAACCCGAAACATTGCTTGTTACAAAGTGTTCAAGCATTACAGCAAATACAGCTATTCCTCTAAGGGCATCTAACTGAATCATGTAACCTGGATTTCTAGTTTTTGAAAGGTTTTGAGTTGCACTCATATCTTTATTCCTTTGTAAAAGTGGTTGAATTTTTTCTGTCCTTCTGTATCACCTCATTGATTTTGCATCTGGTGATAATCCCAAAGTTTGCCACGTAGCGCCAGTAATTCATTATAGGTTCCTTGCTCTACGATTTCTCCCTGCTCGAGTACAATAACTTTGTCGGCTCGCATAATAGTTGATAGACGATGCGCGATCGCAATTACGGTACGACCTACAGAAAGCTTTTCTATAGACTCCTGAATCAATCGCTCTGATACAGAGTCTAAAGCACTGGTTGCTTCGTCCAAAATTAAAATTTCTGGATTGCGTAACAAAGCACGAGCGATCCCAATCCGTTGGCGTTGACCGCCTGACAATCGTACCCCCCTATCCCCGAGTTGAGTCTCAAATCTTTCAGGCATATCTTGAATAAATTCTAGAGCATGGGCAAGTCGAGCTGCTTCTTGAATTTCCTTTTCTGTTGCGCCTTCTTTTCCATAAACAATATTGTTGCGAACCGAAGTATTAAAAATGAAAGTATCCTGACTTACTATAGCCAGCTTTTGTCGCAGAGAGTTGATCTCAAACTGTCGTAGATCGATTCCATCAATAAGCACCTTCCCTTGTGTTGGATCGTAGAATCGAGGAATCAGGTCAGCCAAAGTTGTTTTGCCAGCACCGGAAGATCCTACCAGCGCTGTCATCTTTCCTCGTTCAATGGATACCGTGATGTTTTTGAGAACCAAATCATTAGTATCGTAGCCAAAATCTACACCGATAAACTCAATCGAGTGCTTTAAGCCTAAAAAATCAATTTTGCCATTTTTAAAATATGTTTTATTATCCGTTCTCAAAAGGTCTTTGATATTCTCAGCAGAGCCGTGCAAACTACTAAGAACTGCTCTAGTTCCATTCACATCTTGGATAATTGGAACTAAGCGCACCAGGATAAATAGAAATGTTAGTAAGGAAGCTACTTTCAGCGGACCATTCGTTAAAACACCCGTGAACGCTACAAGAATCATACCAATTAAAATTGTAGTTGCTATCCCTTCCGCAATGGGCTTTACCATTGCCCAAAGCCGGATAATTCTGACAGAGGCGCTGACAAAATCTTCACTAGCTTTGTAGTAACGCTTTCGCTCAAAATCCTGAGTAGCAAATGACTGAATTGTCCGAATTCCACTAATAAATTCTATAGCTGTTGTGGTAAATTGTCCATTAGCGGTTGATATTTCAAAACTTCTTTCACGGACTCGCTTATTCAACGTAGACAAGCCTACAGCCATAAGAGTGAAAAGCATTATTGAAATGAGTGACAACTGCCACGAAATCAAAATCATCGACATCAGGTAAATGGCGATGGTTAGCCCCCTAGTAAACAAGAAAGCACTGCCATTAAAAATGTTCTTAAATTTTTCTATTTCCGAGGTAATTGTATTAATCAATTCTCCTGATTTTGTTGTAGCAAAGTAACTCAGATTTACAGCTTGAAGTTGTTCAAAAATCTGTTTGCGGAGCCGATCCATCAAATTAAGTTGACAATTTTCCGTATAAGTCTGCGCCAAATAGTTAAATAAGGCGCGCGTCCAGGTACTCAGCCATATTAAAGCTGATATTCGGTAGAATCGGCTGGTAGCAGATGTATTGACTCCTAATACCCAAACATCAAACCAGCCGATTCCTGTCTTAATCGGTGCTGCATCAGGATTCGTCAAGCTTTGTAAAAAGGAAAGCAGAAACCCAATACCAACACCTTCAAAAGTCGCGGCCAGAAATGAAAATACTAGAGCTAAGATTACAACTTTAGGAAAGTATTTGAATTCTCGCAGAAACAAGTAATTTTTCTGCCAAAATTTTGTATTTTTTATCAGATCATTAACTGAAGTAGGAATTTTTAGGTGCATATTTTTTGAGTGATATTAATCAATAAGTTATATAGCTATTCTATTTTATACCATAAATTTTGGACAAATCTAAAAATAGTTATAAAAATTTTAAATTCTAAACTGACAGATACTCTTCTAATTGCTGCCGATTTCAATTTATTTTTGTTAACTTCCACAATTTTATTAACTGCTGAACAGGCTCTAGGTTATATTTTTTTGGTAATTCATCCTGCCATACTGGAGGTAAGCCGAAAGGGCTGTAAACAAACACATCACTAAATTTATTAGGAATATCAGGCAGATCAGAGCTCTTGACTAACTGAAGCCGCACCTTTGAATCAAGTAAATAACTCAAAGATAATAATTCAGTAGGGTTATATTTATAATTACTACTCACTACAAGTGGGTGATTAGTTTGATTAATAAGTTGACTTAATTTCTCATTCTGAGATGGATTACTTATCGACACTTTTGTGTTAGCATTCACCGCACAGGCTAAAACTTGACCTGAAATCACAATAGCTATGATTATTTTCAAAAATTTTCTTGGTTGTGAAATTTCTATAGAGGTAATTTTAGTAGTAAAAAGATAAGCGATAGATAGGTGAATGGCTAAATAGCAAGGAATCCAATATCGAGCAGTTGTTGACCGGGTTCCCCCAAAAATTACATCGGGTAACATTAAAGGTAAAGAGTTAGAAATAATTAATATTAATACAAACAGCCAAACCTGTTTTGGGGTGTGACGACATAGAAAATAAATTGAATATCCAATCAACACAGTAATACATAAAACCAATGAATAGAATAAACTAAAAGATGGTATTTTAGGTATTTCTAAATCAAAAAAAATTAATCTCATATTACTGAACCACATTTTAAACAAGTCTAATAAACTTGCTTTTTCCTTAGTCCATTCCATTGACCGATTTACTTCCGGTAAGTGATAGATAGTAGTCCAAATCCAAGGTATAAAAGTTATAAATCCTATAATCGATGCTGCAAAATAAGAAATCAGTGTCTTGGTAAATCGAAAATTAGAAGTTATTAAAATATACAAACCATGTGCAATTGCAACAAATACAAAGAAAGAGTAACCATATAGTCCGATCGCTAGCGTCGCTGCATAAATTGCCCAACTAACTCTAGTTTTTTGCCGCATGGCTTGTAACAATACAGCACTTGATAATAAGGTTGTTACAGTCCAAAAACTATACTCTCGTGCTTGCTGGGCATACTGTACATGAAATGGTGATACGGCTATTAATCCAACTGCCATCCAGCCTACCGTAGGAGACTTAAATAGTTCCATACATAGCCAGTAAATACAAGGAAACACCAGTAAGCTCAGAAAAGCAGAAAGGCTTCTAATTACTGCCACAGAATCACCCGAATACTGTACCCACAACCGTAGCATTATGTAATAAAGGGGTGGATGTTCGGGGGTTTCTGTTGCCAAAGCATTAATGGTATCTGTTAGGGATTTTTCTGGTCTAATATGCACATATTTCTGTAAATCTTCAGAGCTAAGAATTTGACCGTTGAAAGTTTGTTGAATGAATTCTTTTTGGGTATAACCAGAGATTTGTAATGAAGTGAGTGCTTCATCACGCCAGTAAATTTTTTGGTCAAGATTGACAAACCTAAAAAATATACCTAATAGTAGCAATACCAGGCATAAACTTTTGGGTCCAGACAAAGAATTGATTAAGGATTTGATTTTATATATTATCATGATGGTTGAATTGTTCATAATTCAAATAGATTAGTAAATGCCGTTGCTGAATGGGGATATGAAATTTGTAGGATAAATCATGCTTTCATTCCCGAACACCTATCAACTTAGCATAAGTCAGTTGTGTTTGTAAGTGAGTCTTATTAGAATGTTGGTAACATTTTTTTTGATCCGCAAGTATCTAACCATTAGGCTGCCTATCTTGCCTATCTTTATTTTAGCAGAAGTCGGGTAAATTTTTACTCGCTCTGGGTTCCAGCCGGGTTATTACCCCCCAGGTTTAATACTTGATGAACTACATTTAACTTGACTTAACTATTTTTTACAACAGCGATCGCACAAATACCACTTAACACTAAACCGATCCCTATCCATTGAACATATAAAACTTTCTCCCGCAAAATCACATTTCCAGCTATTGTTGTTAACACAACTGTTAAACCTATAACTATGGGATAGACGACAGATAAATTCATTTTTCCTAAAACTATTATATAAAAAACTGTGCTTAAGCCGTAACTACAAATACCCCCTAGTAAATATAGGTTTAATGGATTTTGACCGGCTCCTAGTTTTAAAAGAGTTTGAGCAATTGTATTTAGACAGACTGCAATAAAAATTAGCAAGCCAAAAACGAATTGATTATACATAGCTAAAATTTCCTCTCTTATGACTAAATGACTTTGATAGTGTTTGTTTTATCTAAATTATCTTCTACAAAAAGCTTTGATATTCAAAAACAGCATCAAATTTTCCAAGATTATTAATGTCTGGATAAGATTTTTGTATCCATTCTCCGGCAATTTTTTCCCACCATCTAGGTGGATGGGGCAGTGTTGCAACTTGGATACACCAACACCCAGAAAGCCATGCTCCTACAACATCAGTATGTAAGCTATCACCTATAACCACTACTTGTTTAGGGTTGACTTTCATATAAGCAATCGCCTGGTGAAATGCGAAAGGAAAAGGTTTCTTGGCTGGACTAATAGCCTGAATATTCAAACGATGAGACCAATATTTGACTCTATAGCTTCGTTTCCCATTGGATAGAATAAAAAATTGGAAGCCTGCCAGTTTTGTTTGTGTAATCCATTCTTCTGCACCAGGAGATAAATACAGATCGTCTTCAGAGACTATCGTGTTGTCTAGATCGAGAATGATTCCTTTAATGCCAGATTCCCTCAAGCAGTCAATATCGATTTGAGCTACTCCATCGGCTCCGTGTGCCAATGTATGAAGTTTTCTTTTGATTCCTATCTGGCGTAACTTGAGGAACCAATTTTTAAAATTTCTCATTTACCTATTCCTCCAATTTTGGTATAGAAACTTTTAGTCGATTAGTGCTTGATTTTTTAGCCACAAAATCGTAAAGCAGGTGAACACCCAACCGATGACCGTGAGTAGTATTGGTACGTCTTTTAATAAAACTTCTTCAGGTCTTTCACTGCTTCCTCCTTGCTCAATCTTACTATCACTATTGATCGAAATTTCCTGGGGATCGCTTAGTAGTTGATAGCGAAAAATGCCATATAGTAAAAATGGCAATGTCAGTAGCATCCAAGAAGTGGATGCTCCACGCATATAGGGACCTGAACTCCAAAGTGCATAGGTTACAACTGTACTAGAAGTAACAACGTTTTCCATCCGACTCAACATTGGTAAGGAGTAGCGTTTGAGGACGGAACGAGGTTTGCTACCTTTGAGTTGTGCCAATCGCAGTTCTGCTTTGCGCTTCTCAATCCCCAAAAACAATGCCAGCATTGCTGTGCAGAGTAGAAACCAAGATGATAAAACTACACCTGTAGCTGCTGCACCACCGAGGGATCTGAGAACAAATCCGATGGCGATCGCACCAATATCCAAAATCACTATCCGTTTAAGTCTCAGATTATAAGCAACCTGCAATAAGGCATAAGCCGTAATGCTTGCACCTAATTGAGGATTCCTTAACCAGCTAAGAGTCAAAACGCTACCTAATAGCAAAACGGCCATTCCTGTCGCGACGGGAATACTAACTAATCCAGAGGCGATCGGTCGCTGACTTTTAACAGGATGTTGACGATCGGCTTTGAGATCGACAATATCATTAATTAAATAGAAACTACTAGACGCTCCACAAAATAATGCAAAAGCCAACCAACTACCTAATAGTGATTGTAAATTGATGCTAAAGGCAAACAGAGGTGCAGCAAAGACAATTAGATTTTTTGTCCATTGTCTTGGACGCAAAGCCTTAAAGTATGCTATGTTTCCTGGTGAGGATAAAACCTGATTTTTTGTAGACATACTCTTTTGAAATTTCCTTGTCTAACAGTATGATAGATAGCGATAAACTAACAGATAAATCAATAGTTCGGATTATATTTATTTGCTCCAAAATGAGATGTTTGCTAAATCTGTAGAGAAAGTTGAATAAAATCATCACAACTTCAAATTCCCAGCATTGCATTCTGATTGAGACAGGGATATACCCAATATCTCATCAAGTTTTGAGTATACCGCTGAACTTGAGTGTTCGTTCTTAAAGGTTATAGCAACCTCTTGGGAAATCTTTTGAGCTAATTCTGGTTCGTTAAGTAAGGAGAGGATTTGTTGAGCATAGACTTTTGGATCATCTGTAACAAAGGCATTTACCCCATCTATCAAACTGAGTGCCGAAGCAGAAATTTTAGTAGCAACGATCGGCATTGCATAAGCCATTGCTTCTACAAGCTTAAATTTAGTACCAGCCCCAGTTATTAAAGGACAAATTGCCACTCTCGACTTGAAGTAAATCTCTGCTAAATCCGGAACGTATCCCAAACAATTAACATTTTCTTTGAAAGAGGTATCAACTTGAATATCTTGGATTATCTGACCAGCAATTATCAGCAGAGTATCAGGTTTACGACGAACAATCTCAGGGAAAACTGAATTAAGGAAAAAAGTTAAACCCTCCTTATTTGGTTGATTATTAGAACCAACAAACAGCAGATCGTACTTAAACTCTCTGCCTTGATAAGGAACTATATTTGACTCATAACTCAACCCTTCAATTAAAGTGGGAACTAAGCATAACTTTTCGGACGGGAGGTGTGAGCTAAGAATTGTCCTCTCATCCTGAGCATCAATAATCACCCGATCGAATTTATTAATTAGTTTAATCTCCCAATCCAAATTGGACTCATAGTCAAATTTCAATCCTTTAGAATAAGAGATATTTTTCCTAACCAGGCGGAAATTGGAGGTAATATCATGCAGGTCAATTATACTATGAACCCCCAATTTGCTTTTTGCTGCTAAATGAGCATAGTCAAGGACATTAATCCAAATAAAATTGTATTTATTTTGAACGACTAAATTCCGAACAAATTCAACATAACCGGGAGGAGCCAAGTAATCAGAATCGACAGGTAATTGTTGCCGTAATAATTTTTGATAATAGAAGCTTTGGCTTCGAGTATATACGAAGTCAAATAAGTTACGCTCACCTTCGTATATAAATACGTTATCTATAAAATTTAATATTTCTTTTCTTTGTTCCGAACTCCATTGAGGAAGTCCAAATTCATTGCCACCTACACCATGCACTTCAAAAAACTCTTTTCGCTCCCTAAAATATTTTAAAACCCCTAAAATTCTACCCTGTCTTCCGTTGTAATTGCGGGGATCGATTAGAGTTGGTAAGTGAAACAAAATCTTTTTCTTCGCTTGACTCATTGGGTTTACCTCCATCACGTTTGATTTTGAATTTCAATTTAATCACTAATATAAATTATGAAAAAATAAATTATATTAGTGATTAAGTAAAGTTTTAATTCCCTCGCTAAGACTAATTTCAGGTTCCCAGTTCATAAAGGCTTTAAGTTTAGAGATGTCAGCTAGTAAATGCATCCGCTCTACTTTTCTCACTCTCGACTGATCCACTTTGATCGTAATTTCTTCTCCCAGTTGGTTCTCAAATTCTTTTACTACATCTATCACCGAATATTCTTGACCTCTCCCTAAGTTAAATACATCAATTCCAGCATCAAACCTATCAAGCAGCATAAAAATGGCTCTTGCCATATCATACGTATGGATAAAATCTCGTTTTGGTTCGAGATTGCCCAGCTCAATAGTTCTTAGACCAGAATTAACTTGCCTTTGAATTTCAGGAATCAAGTGCAAATTAGTCTCATTAGGACCAAACGCATTGAAAAACCTGCAAATTATTGTAGGAATAGATGTTTGTAGGTGAAATTCATTCATCAAATGTTCGCCAGCTAGTTTAGATAACCCATAAATATCTAGAGGGTTCGTTTGCTGAGTTTCTGGGATAGCATGGTCACAAATTGGATAAACTGCTGCTGTCGAAGCAAAAAACATCTTTTCTAAATTTTTTAAGCTTTTTGCAGCGCTTAATACGTTGAGAGTCCCTTGTATGTTAATGTTACTCGACTTGAAGGGATGTTGATTGCAGTAGGGAATAAAGTGTATGGCTGCCAGATGAATAATCCAATCTGGATCCATTTTATGAATAACTTCGGTTAAGCCATCTTCGTTCAAAATATCAAGCTTATGAAAATACGTATCAGAAATTGTCAAAAAATCTCTATTTCCAAAGGATAAGTCATCAATAACATAAATATCATGACCATGCTTTTGAAGTTCAGTGATTGTTGCCGAACCTATAAAACCTGCTCCACCAGTCACTAAAATTTTTTTCATTTTCCACCTGTTTACACTTCAATAGTTGGAATTTTTACGGACTATATATGGACTTTAGCTCATCATTAATCGTTATATTTATGGGTAGTTAGAGTGTGTTCCCCCTAAATTTATGAGGTGCGTGCGGAATCTGGGTTGTAATTTCAAAGACAGAATCAAGATTCCCCGAAAACTATTGATTTTTGTAGATGCGTTAGAGAAGCATGGCCTTAGCCCTCGATTGCTTCCATAAACTTGGAATGAAGCGCAGAAGCTTTTTAAATTGAAACTTCAGTGTTTATCACAACCAAATCAACCTCATTTGAATTGTTTCCCTGAATTTGAGCTTCTGCACTTTCCAATAATGCAATCACGTATTATTAACTTTCCAAGCTGAGTTTTACTGCCTTCGATATTGTCAAAGGAGAGAATGAATCCCTCAAGCTAATGTCACCCCGTAGCACATTGAACAACTGCGGTAATTTATCCACATTGTACTTACACATCCAACGAATTAAAGGTGTAGCACGAGAATTGTCATTAGCTACTATCGTGGGAAACTTGAGAAGACGGAAGAACTTGCCTCCTCTGCCAATGTACCATTGCTGAGGGAAACTCGGCTTTAGTGAATATAGGTAGATCGATATAGCTGCCGCCACTATAATCGGACTGAGCAATAAAAGCAAAAGAAAGGCGACAATTGAGTCCATCCATTGTTTGGGCTGGGGACTAAGTTGGCTTTGCTTTTGAAATTTTTTTTGAATAGTGCTCCGTAGAAACACGGGTTTGTTCGCTTGCTCGCAGGCATCTGCCCAAAGCTTCAGTGTTGCCTCACCGAGGGTTGGATGGAGGCGAACCAGCCGTACTGGAGATCGTTTCAAGCATTTTATTAGTTGTTGCTCTGTCTCAAACGCGGAGATATAAGGCTGTTTGGTCTGTTGTCCGAGACTGACGAATAACTGTCCCTGTCGCCACTTCAGAATGCAGTGAGGTAAGTAATGGCTTGAATGCTGTGGCTCTACAGAGGAATAGATATTTAAATTTGACACGGCTAAAATGGTCATGGTTTTTATTACTTGACGCTAATGTTACTAAATTATTGTTTGTAGGTAAAATTACTTAATAATTCAAGATTTCCCTACACGGATTACTTAAGTAGAATTATATTTGTGTTTTAGCCAAACTCAAGCGCAAGTCCATATCTTTAAGAAAGCTTTACAATACTTTGATGTTTTATATTTTTTTCAACAACATAGGATTTGAATCTTGACAAATTACACAATCTATGATATAGAACGTTTTTATGACTTGACACTGGGTATGTTGCCCTTTTTGAGACTAATACCCCCATTCGCGATCAGTCCGATCGTATTTAACTTGTTCAGCATGGCGGTAGTCTCAGTAAGTGCGGTTTTTGTCACTAGGTCAATCCGTGCCACCAACACTACCCCCCGGCAACAGGATGCAACCAGCAGAGCATCTACGATCCCTAAAACAGGAGGTGCATTCAGCAGAACTAAATCATAACTCTGCTCAAACCCTGCCATTAATCTCTGCATTTGAGGAGAACTTAACAGATTTACGGGATCTTCGGGTATTGGCCCAGAAGTCAAAATATCAATATATATGTCTGACGATGGAATATAACTGCGTATGGGCACTGTACCGTTACTTTCCAGCAGAGTAGAAAGCCCATACTCATTAGGGAGATTGAGCTGTTTATGCAGCATCGGCTGACGGAAATCAGCATCAATTAGCAGTACCCGTTGATGTAGACGCGCAGCACTAATTGCCAAACCTAATGCGATTGTTGATTTTCCCTCACCATCCAATGCTGAAGTAATGACTAAAGGACTGAAAGTCGAACCAGAATTTTGAAGTTGAATGTTCTTATAAATTAGGTCAAAGGATTCCCAAGCAGGTGGACTATGAATTACTTCAATCGTACAAGGCATCATACCTTCTGGCTTGCCAAAAGGTAGCTTGATGATTGGTTCGCTTGCCCAAGCGGCAGAAGCTTGTCGCTTGCCGAAAGGTAGCTTCACGATCAGTTTGTTCTTCTTGACCAGCGGTAACTGTGGAGTCATTCCTAGTAGAGGTAGGGGAACCAGTTTTGTCAACTGATCCGAGCTATGAACAGAATCATCCAACATATCGCGAACAAAAGTCGCAGCAACACCCAAGAACAATCCAACCACGACACCCAGCATAATGTTTTGCTGTTTTTTGGAACTACTCTTTTTACCGGGTTGCGGTACTTCAACAACTTGCCAATCAAATCCACCTCTGGCAATTTCCAAACTTAAGTCCTGCCGTGCTTTCTCTAACTGTTGAAAAGTTTCACGCTTGAGTTGTATGTTTGTTTGTAAACGAGTGTACTTAGCCAATAGATTAGGAAATCGATCGAGTTCTACACGGAGCTGCTGCTCTTTGTTTGCCAGTGCTTCGTCGCGTGACGTTAGGCCCTTTAAGTTTGTCTGAATGTCCAGAAGCTTCGTCGCGATAATTAAGTCAGTTGCACCGAGTTGCCTTTCTTTCAAAAGGCTTTCTCCCGTATCCGGGATCTGAGCAGAAACTTCTGGTGTAGCACGTTCCCCTTCTGCTTGCAAGAGACTTAGTTGCTTGTTGCGCTCCGAGAGTAGCTTTTGAATAACTGGGTTTTGGTCAGTGAAGCGTATCCGTTGCTGGGCGATGGCTAAATCTGTCTTTTGGATTTCGTTGAGTAAGGCTTGATAACGAGAAGACTGACTTAGCCGTGCCGCCACGAGCGCTTCCTGCGGAGAACTGGCAAGTTGCTGCTGCAAAGAGTCGTATTGAGCCTGAAGCTCCCTTCTAGTCGCTTGGTTTGTCCGTCGCTCCTGCTGAAGGTTGTTAATTGCGTCAGTCAGAGCTTTTGCTTGTACTTCTGGCTCAATCAGATTTTGATTTTTGCGAAACTCTTCTAAGGTAGCCTCAACTTGAGCAACGTTCTTGCGAACCTTGGGTAATTGTTCGTCAATGAAGGCAAGACCTTTAGTTAAACGTAGTCTCTGCTGTTCTCGGTTGTAATCCAGATAAACCCGTTGCATTACTTGTAGGACTTTCTGGGTTTGAGTCGGATTATTAGCCGTGTAAGTTACTTGAAAAATCTTAGTCTGAGTTTTTGCCTTCTCATCTGCCACTTGATTGACAGCTAAGGATTTTCTAATCTCCTCTACATCGATTCCTGGGTACTCAGGGCGAAGCAATTTCACCGCCCTTTGGATGAGCTGAGAACCTTGCATCAAACTAAGCTGAGTAGCATTGTCTATCTCAACATTAGAATCAGCAAATTGATTACCTGTTTTACCGTCTTTTTTGCCTTGATAATTAGATTCTACCAGGAGCTGCATTGAGCTTGTATAGGTAGGCTTTTCCTTCAAGGCTTTTACAGTGGCAGCAGCCAAGACAATACACAAAACACTTAGCAACCAAAAGCGTCGGCGGATTAGAACTGCAAACAGTTCTCCATAGCCCGCTTCTGTTTCAGCAATTGAGTTTATATTGTTTTCAATCACTTCTACGCCTCAATCGTAAACCTATTGAACCAAATATATTTATCGCTGATGACGGCCGCAAACTTCCTCAATCACCCCCTCTACTTTTCCAAAGAAAGCTTCTTCGGAAAAGTTATCGATCGCATGGGAGCGAATTTTTTCATAATCCCATGCAATCTTACTGGACTCAACTACTGCTGTGTGAATCGCTTCAGGTGTCTGTAAATTGAAAAAAACTCCTGTCTTACCTGGGATCTGAGTATCTAATACACCACCCTTACCATAGGCAATTACCGGCGTTCCACTAGCATTAGCTTCCACTGGAACCAAACCATAATCTTCCAAGGCTGCAACAATCACACCACGAGCTTTAGACATCAACTGACTGCGTTCTGTATCGCTGACATGACCTAGAAATTTAATATTTTTTAAAGCTCTAGACTCAAGACGCTCTCGCTCTGGGCCATCACCCGTGATCGATAATGGCCATCCCAGCCAATTGAATGCTTCAATAATCACATCGATGCGTTTGTAACCAAGAAGACGAGCTGAGGTCAAGTAAAAGTCCTCCTTATCTTTGGAGAAAATAAATTTTTTGATGTCAATGGGATAGTTAATAACAACTGATTTTTTTCCATAAAATTGCTGAATACGACTGGCAACTGTGCTGGAATTAGCAATGTAAAAATCTGGCTCCTGAGCAGAATCTAAATCGGCTTTTCTCATCTGCTGAAAAATCGGTTCTAGCATACCCGAAAGATTTCGATAGGTAGCATAGTCTCGAAGATAAGTTGTGGTATCCCACAAAAAACGGGTGACATTGTGACAGAAACAAATATGTATTGCTCCTGGTCTTTTTCGCACAGCTTTAGCAAAGCTCGTGGTACTGCTGATAATCATATCGTAGTCTTTTAGATCCAAGGCTCGAAAGGCTGAAAAATAAAATGGAGCCATTAGCCTAAAATTCTTACTTGCCCCTGGAACTTTCTGAAGTACAGTTGTGCGAACTTCACGTTCACCTAGATCAATAGTTCGTTTAGGTTCGTACAGAGACGTAAAAATATCAGCATTGGGGTAGCGTTTACACAGCAATTCAAATACACGCTCTGCCCCACCGGGTTGTGTCAAGTAATCATGGACTAGTGCAATTTTCATACTACTCTCTCTATTTTATAACATCCCACACCGACGATGCCGTTGTGCCAATACTTCTTCTTTCACCGTTCCTAGAGTACGTCATCAATTCAACCAGATAACGAAAGCACCAAGGTAAATCGCACCGAGAAATGTGGTTACAGGCTAGACGAACGTATCTCAATCACCCGATACTGCTTCAGTTGGATCATCAGTTTTCAATTCTGTTGACGAGTCGTATAAAAGTCCTGATCGTGAGCACGAGGGTTACATCGCTTGTGCTTAGGCAGAATTACTGGTGTCCTGTCTTGTACATGAAGCCGATTACTTCCCTATACGATCAGTATGATACCCCCTACTGACAACCACTGTGTCGGCAATCACCTACGCAGAAGTTTTTCAGACCCATCTAACCCACATTCCGCACCCCCCAACTGGCACTATTGCTCTTCTGTCACTCTGATGGAAGTATAATAGCCAAAAATGACCAAAACCCACTTGCTGTCTATGGATGAAGCCCGGCTATCTCGACCCACCATCAATTTTATTGATGAATATTGTGCCTCATATAAAAATTGGTAGTGCCCTGAAGGAAAGGATCAGAGTACGTTATGATTAGAGAAGTGTTTGCCATAGCGTGATATGACATTAGA
>NZ_JAUPTE010000100.1:0-20866 GCF_036701705.1 Microcoleus sp. w1-18aA5
TGCTTAAGCTTCGGTGCGCCTACCTTAACGGATCAATATCCGTTTGATGCTCAAAAGCGCAAAACCGGGATGCTCCCAAACGAAACTGGCATTCCCTACAGCTAAATCGAGTTTGCCGTCTCCATTAAAGTCGCGCACTACAATGCCAAAGGGAATCTCGTCAGGTGGGTCAAATAAGGTGGTAGCAGTACCAAAGCTTCCCGTAGTACCCGTCCCCAACAATATGGAAATATTGGAACCCTCGTTGACCACGGCTAAGTCTAGGAAACCGTCGCCGTTCAAGTCGCCCGTACCCATGTCAACAGGCTTGTTGCCGACATTATAGTTCCTAGCTTCACTGAAGGTGGAGAGAACATGGCTGTATGCTGCTAGAACTTCGGGCCGAAATGCTAAAGAGGCTGCTATTTTCCCGGTTGTGACTTCCAGCTTCCAGTCGCCACCTTTTGCTGCACTTCCGGTGAGGTTTTTGGAGGCGGCAACGTTGGTATTTGTGAGTTGGGCGATGCGCTGGATGAAGGTGAAGGATGTCAATGCGACATTGCAACCGTAAATCAGAATGTCCGCACCCAGATTTAAAGCGCTTCCCCACTGCTGAAATTGCTTGGAATAAGTTTCCAGATTGTCAGAACACAATCTGGTTTTGCCCAGTTGTAAGCTGCCGGGAGATCCGTGAGAAATGATGTGAATGCTATCTATACTGCTGCGATCGCCCAAAACTTCGGTAATTTGGTCGATCGCATCCCTGTTCCCATCCAAAACCACTACTTCCGTACCCGGTGTTACCCCGGCAATCAAACTTTGATAATCTTCAACTTGAGAATCGATAAAGGCGATCGCACTTCCTGAAACTTGACAATTAAAATTTGGCATCACACCACCTATTCCTGGTTTAAAAAAGACTGAAAATTTGTATGCAATCATAACTGTTGATTGCATACAAATCTGTAAATTTTTGATAAAGATGTATTGATAAATAGTCCCTCGATCGACCTTGGGAGTGCCAAGAGTGCCTCCCCCCCGCCCACGAGGGCAACCACGGGGGGATTGCCCCTACAAAGAATGAGGGATATGCAAATCGGGTCGATCGCACTTTCTACCGTATTTTTATTAAATCAGGTGGCTATTTGAGAACTTGAGTGAGTTCTCATCGACTTCTCATCGACTTTTCATTAGATCGTGTAAAAGTTGTACCAACCCTAATATTTTTTCAGAAATCTATGTAAATTTTTACCCATGAAAATAGCTCAAATTATTAAGTAATATTGCGGGCGATCGAGACTGCGATACAAACGATATATCTAATAGAGGTAGGGACACGGCAATGCCGTGTCCCTACGGGGATATTGATAGTACCTATAAATCTGCAATCTGCTGTAAATTGACACAAATGCACTGCCAGCCCTAGCCGGATCGACTGTCGCAATCTCGATCGCACCTAAAAAGCTTATGGATAGATAAAATGCGCCCACACATTCCCATCTGGCCCAGCAACTTGATTGACGTAACTGTAGGGATACATCAACTTCCTCCCCTCAGTATCGCTGTAACCAGTGAGTGCATTTCCCCAAGGATCTTGCACGATATAACCCTGAGAATTGTAGCCAATTACAGTAAGAATGTGACCAGCCGCAGTAAAATCTCCGGCTAAAACTACTGGCCGCCGATTTAGCAATTCCGATCGCACCTCGGCCCATTTGCGAGTCGTACTAAAACTCGTCTTAAACCCGTAGGCCTGAATCAGCGCCGAAAGCACACTGTGATCCGTTTGAGAACCCTGGCCGGCATAGTCGAAACACCACTGCAACAACTCATCCTCCAACTGTCCGCCCCACTGAGAACGAAGGCCATAATAATAAAGCACCATGGCGATCGAAGTTACGTTGCAAGTAGACCAGTCAAAACGCGGATTGTCCCGCTGCGAAAAATACGGCACGTTCAATTCCACATTGTTCGGAACCGGATCGAAAATTTTATCTCCCCGCTTGAACTGAACAAAACTAGGAAAAACATAACCTGTATTGCCAAAATTCGGCAGTTCTTCAGTCAGGGAAACTTTCAGGTGAGATCCTTCCGCACCGTAGCTGTTAACGCCGTAAACTCGACCTAAAGGCAGCGTAGTTTTCTCGGTACTGCTCAGGCTAGAAGAATCTACCGGCCGTTTTTTAAAGACAGTTGCTTGCAGGATTGTCATCGTCAAAGCATCGGGGTCAAAGGGAACTTCTTTGCCGTCTTTTTTAATTTTAACGTCCTGCCAATAAATAAATCCGATATTGCCAAAACCGGGAATAGATTCGGCTAGAGTTACTCGGAAATGCCCCAAAATGCAGGCATAACCAGTAATGGCATAGGTAGTGCCTAAAAGTAGGTCAGCAACTTGATCAGCAGGCAGTTTCGATGAATCTTCGGGCTTAGCTTTAATCTGAGTTGTTTGAGTTACCAAAAGTTGAGCGCTGACGTTGCTATTCGGTACGTCAGCCAGGTTAAATTTTAGGATTTGAGTACCTTTGGCCAACTGAACGTCGGGTTCATAAAAATAGCCAAAAGTGCCGACAGGCCAAATTGCTGAATCCAGAACCACCTTGAGATGCCCGTCAATAAATCCGTATTTGCTAACGGCCAAAGTCTGGCCTGCTTTGACAAAAACTTTTTGCTGATTGTTGAGCCGGGAAGAATCAAGGGGAGCTACCTTAAACAAAGTGTCAGAAACTATTTTTAAGGTCAAACCTTTTCCGACAGTTAGCGGATCGGAAGTTACGGTAATGTAAATTATTTGGCTGCCAGTAACGTTACCTTTGCTATCAGTTGCCCGCAACCTGAGCCACCGAGCTCCCGCTACGCTAAATCCTTTAGACAAATTAACTTCCCAAGTGCTGGCAGTTTGGTTTAGCGTGACGCTTAGGGGCAATGTATCCTCAGCTATCACCTCAATTTTTGCTGCTTGTTGCCGGTCAAAAGTACCCCGAAGGACGATCGGCTGATTGACTAAAACTTCTGACGGCCCTTGATAAGTTAAATTCACAGCGGGATTAAAAGATTTGCCACCGCGGCTGAATTGCACAAAATCGGGATAAATGAAACCTGTATTGCCAAATTGTGGCAAATTCTCGGTCAGCGAGACTTTAATGTGGCTTTGTTCGATCAAGAATCCGGCAATTCCGTAAATCATTCCCGCCGGCAAGGTAATTTTTTCTTGGGGTGGCAGGCTAGCGGCATTTATTGGCTGCTTTTTAAACACAGTCGTTTTGATTACAGTCATCGTAACCGCATTTCTATCATACTCAATTCCCCTGCCGTCTCGCAAAATTTGGACGTGCAGCCAGTACAGAAATCCCGAAGTTCCTAAGTTAGGAACTGCTGCTGCAAAAGCGACTCGGAAATGGTTTTCCACGCAAGCGTAGCCAAGAAGATTGAAAGTTTCTCCCGCGTTAAATTGTAATTTCTGAGTTGGTCCTAAAGTTCCAGAATCTGCAGGGGTGAACTTTAACCAGGTCTTTTTGATCACCCACAGTAACTGCATTCCAGGCGGCGGAACCGGCAACTCGGCGCGATCGAATATGAGAACTTTTGCGCCTTTGGTGATGAGTACGTGTTTTTCGTAGAAAAAGCCGGACTTTCCCACCGGATAAATTGGATTATTTAGTTGAACATTCAGATGTCCGTCTTCTAACTCGTAGTCGCTAACTTGATAAATTTTCCCTGCTGGTATGTCCGCTTTTTGCAGCTCGTTGAGATTGCTCGCGGGTAGTGTTCCGGCTTTGAATTTGGTATCTGTGAGAGTAATTAAAGTGAAAAATTGAGCAGGTGACCCAGAAGCAGGATTAACTTTGATGTTAATTGTTTGTTGGCCGATAACTTTGCCGGTCTTATCAGTTGCCCTCACCTGCACTGTGCGAGTTCCTGTGCTATCGAATCCTTTTTCTAAACTGATGTTCCAAATGCCTCTAGAGAGATTTATCCCTACATTCAGGGCATTTGAGCCTTCTGTTGCTGAAATCGCTGCCACTAGATTTTTGTCAAAAGTGCCAACTAAGACAGCGGCTCTATTGACCTCAATTTCTCGCGGGCCTAAGTAACTTAAAATAATGTTGCTGTTTGTCATTATCTATCCCCCTACCTACCTACTTAATTATTCAGCTAAAGCAAGGATAACTTCTGATTTTATTAAACACAATGACCTGAACCAGGACAAAATCCCCCCTAGATTTAGCCTACGGGCGGTTAATGCCTTTTCCAGCATAAGTTTTTAATTATTGGCGGGAGTTGCCCCACAAATCTCACTTTAGGCGTAGAATAAGCACCTTAACCGAATATATGCCTGGTTAAGCGGATTTGTGGTGTAAGTTTTGAGGGAAAGAATTTAGTTCGAGTAAGTTGCTTCCCCCTGTACCTTTGACCCCTCACTGGCTGAGTCAATCGATTTTAGATTTTAGATTTTAGATTTTAGAATTGAAGCATTGACCCCACGGATGAATGCGTGGGGCTTGTATCCTGGATGCTTTCGGTCAGGACTTACGAAAAAAACCCGGTTCCTAGGAGAATATTGCCTATAGCAACTAGGATCTAGGAAGGAACCGGGTTTTTAGCCGTTTGGTGCGTGCAGGAGTGTTAGTGCGAGCGGCTAAATTTCGACTAAACTGCGACTAAACTATAGTGACCAGAATATCTTGAGCGTGAGAGTCAACTTTCAGATTTTCTCCTTCATAAACTTGAATGATTTTGCCGTTACCGTCGATGACGAAGGTGACGCGCTTGGCATAATCACCTTTCTCGACATCGTAAGCTTTGGTAATAGTGCCATCAACATCTGCTAATAGCTGAAAAGGCAAACCGTATTTCTCTGTAAACTTTTGATGCGATTCTTCGTTGTCTCGGCTGACACCGAGAACTACAATATCTTTTCCCTTGTATTCTTCATGGGCTGCTTTGAAGCTTTGGGCTTGTCTGGTGCAGCCGGGGGTGTCATCTTTGGGGTAGAAATACAGGATTACGGTTTTACCGGCGAATTCGGAGAGGGAGACGGTTTTGCCGTTGGTGTCTTTGGCGGTAAATTGAGGAGCGGCACAGCCAATTGGTAAAGTCATAGTTTGGTTTTCCTTGTTTGGTTTTTCTTGCAGTTCCTCAAGTTATTTTACTTGGTTCTGTGCCTTTCCAAGAGACATTTGTTAAAAATCGCGTGAAGCGAAGCTATCCCGCTCTTAATCGCCCCCAACTCCATGACGTTAAGCTTTACTGCATTTAATTTACACCTAAGACGGGGCTAAGAGTCCCTGTTACACGCATAGTTTCAATAGACATCTGCTAAAAAGTAGATGTCTAATTGAATGTTCGGGGGTTCTACATACCAACCGGTTGACCAGCAGCGGCCATCATAGACGGATCGATCGCAATTCCTAAACCTTCTGCGACTTGGCGGCCATAATTCGGATCTGCGCGGAAAAAATGGCACAGTTGGCGCATCTGAATCTCCGGTTTTGCTGCACTCAAACTTTCCACAATGTTAGCTATAAGCCGCTGCTGTGCGTCGGGTTTCATCAAGCGATAAAGGTCTCCTGCTTGGGTGTAATCGTCATTGCCCTTACGGTGATCGTAGCGATCGACTTTGACATTTCCTAAGTCCCAAGCTGGGTCAGCATAAACACAGTTTTGCTTCGGAGCATCCTCGTGGCTGTTGGGTTCGTAGTTCGGCCCGCTACCACCGTTGTTACCCGGTGCCATTGCGCCATCCCGTTGATAGTGCATCACGGGACACTTTGGTTGATTGACAGGCAATTGTTGATAGTTTGCACCGAGACGGTAGCGTTGAGCATCTGGATAAGACATGATGCGAGATTGCAACACTTTGTCTGGAGAGAAGCTAATACCTGGAACGACATTAGAAGGAGAAAATGCCGCCTGTTCCACCTCAGCAAAAAAGTTTTGTGGATTGCGATTGAGTTCAAGAATTCCCACGTCAATTAACGGAAACTCTGAGTGCTTCCACACTTTTGTCAAGTCAAAGGGGTTTTCGCGATACTCTGCAGCTTGGGCTTCGGTCATTACTTGAATGCAAAACCGCCACTTGGGATAATTACCTTGGTCGATCGCCTCAAACAAGTCGCGAGTCGCATGATCGGGGTCTTCGCCTTTGATCTGCGTCGCTTCTTCGGCGGTGAAATTATCAATACCTTGCATGGTTTTGAAGTGGAATTTGCACCAAACCCGTTCTCCTTGAGCATTGATTAGGCTGAACGTATGGCTGCCAAAACCGTCCATGTGGCGGTGGTTTTTCGGCGTACCGCGATCGGAAAACAGAATAGTTATCTGATGCAAAGCTTCTGGACTCAACGACCAGAAATCCCACTTGGCGTCAGCATCTTTGAGATGCGTTTGGGGATGGCGCTTTTGGGTATGGATCAAATCAGGGAATTTGAGCGGATCGCGGATGAAGAAAACAGGCGTGTTATTGCCTACTAAATCCCAGTTTCCTTCTTCGGTGTAGAACTTGATCGAAAAACCTCTGGGGTCACGTTCGGCATCCGCTGAACCTTGTTCCCCGCCTACGGTAGAGAAACGGAGGAGAACCTGAGTTTCTTTGCCCACTTCTGAGAATAGCTGAGCTTTGGTGTAGCGAGTAATGTCATTGGTGACGGTGAACGTGCCAAATGCAGCGGCTCCTTTTGCATGGACAACGCGCTCAGGAATGCGTTCCCGGTTGAAGTGAGCCAGTTTTTCCATCAGGTGAAAATCCTGCATGAGGATAGGCCCGCGTTCACCTGCTGTCAAGGAATTCTGGTTATCTGCAACCGGAATTCCGCTAGCGGTTGTCAATGTTTTGTCTTCTGTCATAGTAGGTAATATTGATGGCTGCATCCTAGGTATTCTATACCTTTCTGGGATCCAGGTGTTTCTGCGGTGGTAATTCTCCGATCGGCGACTGTGTGTTAAATTATTAGTGTGTTTTCAAAATTGGCTGAGTCCATTAAAACTAATTTCTCAATAAAATATGATTGATTTCTACACTGTAATTCTCAAAAAAAGTGCTAATTATTGGGTTTCTTTGTGTTTAGAAAATGGCTTAGTGGGACAAGGAAATACTCCCGAAGAATCAATTGATAAACTAAAACAAGCTATTGAGTCATTTTCCGAAGTTTATGAATCAGAGTCTGATGTTCATCTCAGTCCTCTTTCTATTAATGAATTACACGAGTTTCTGACTTTAGAAGATACCGAAAACTCAGATAGTTATGAGTTAAGGAAAGTTTATGCCTAAAAACATTCCATCTTTAAAACCTAAAGCATTAATTAAGATTTTAGAACAAAACGGATGTCAGTTTTACCGAGAGGGGAAAGGGGATCATAGTTTGTATATGCGTGAAATTGAAGGCAGAAAAAGGATTGTTCCGATTGATATCGGTGCTGGGGAAATGTCACCAGCTTATGTGTTGCGGATTTTCAGACAATTTGGGTTTACCGATCCAGAAATTGAGGGGATGATTAGTTAAGTCTGCCTTTATTAGTCAGGGATTGAATTAGCAATTTTACTGGACAGCAGTTTCCTAATCAATACCCCAATCTTTCAGTTGTTTTGTAACTAATTGTATCGGAAAAGCAAGAGCAGTATTGGTAGCAGGTCGTCGAATCGGCTCTTGATTCTGGGATCGAGTAATGCTAATGGTATAACGACTTCCCTGCCCAATGGCAACAACGCGATTTTGCCGATCTAATACGGGACTGCCAGCATTAACTATAACTGAAATTGCAGATATTTGTAACTCTCGATCGCTCTTGTTGATGACTTTTCCTGTTGCAACTGTCCAATCATCATTGGTGTCGTCAGAATATCCAATAATGTGGGTAGGTGAGTGGAGGGGAACAGAGGCTGAGGCTCTGGCTAAAGGCTTAATATTCTTCGGAATGTTCGTGACTTCAAGTAAAGCTAAATCTAGCTGGTCAGAGGCAGCAGTAATTTTAGCAATCTTAGCGGGTTTCCGCTTGCGGAATTCGCCAGATTTCGGTTTACTGTAAAATTCAACTTCGATTTCTGGATCACTCTGGAGCTTAGTTTTGTCAGTCGTTTTCACCAAGCGCTTGGTCACAATCCAAGCTTTGTTTCCCTGCCGTTTTACTACCCAGCCAGTAACCGACTGTAACTCGGGAGAATTTTTAATAATAACTCGGACAACAGAGCGCTTTAATGAAACTAAAGGTTCATCTTTTAAACTGGGCAATCCCTCAGGAATTTCGGAAAATTGCGGATTTTTCCGCATAGCTAAGAGCCGCTTGGTTTCTTTTATTAATAAATTAACCCTAATATTTTGGAGGGATGCGCTTATCCTCTCGGTGAAATTGTTGTCCGCTTGGTTATTCTTGAGATTGAGTTGAATAGCTTGGCGGTAAGCTGCGATCGCCTCGTCTAATCTTCCCTGTTTATGTAAAATCCAACCTAAATTTTTGTAAGCTTCGGCATCGTTTGGATCTATTTGGATGGCTTGGCGGTAAGCTGCGATCGCTTCCTGTGGTTGGCCTTGGTTGAAAAGCGCATTACCAAGATTGTTATAAGCTTCGGCATAGTTTGAATCTATTTGGATGGCTTGGCGGTAAGCTACGATCGCTTCATCGAGTTTGCCTTGGTAGGACAGCGTATTACCAAGTTTGTTGTAAGCCCAAACCCACTGAGGGTTAACTTTGATGGCTTGGTGGTAAGTTGCGATCTCTTCATCTAATTTGCCTTGCAAAAACAGCCCACCACCCAGATTTTTATAAGCTTCGGCAAAGTTTGGATCGATTTGAATTGCTTGGCGGTAAGCTGCGATTGCTTCATCTGGTTTGCCTTGCAAAAACAGTGCACCACCCAGATTTTCATAAGCTGCGGCAAAGTTTGGATCTATTTGGATGGCTTGGCGGTAAGCTGCGATCGCTTCCTCTGATTTTCCCCGATCGCTGAAGTGAAAGCCGAGAGTTTGGTAAATAGTCGCATCCCAAAAATTAGGTTGAATCGCCTGCCTCAAACTCTCTGTTGCTTCATTTTCTGCATTTTGCTTTTTCTGCACAGCCGCTTGAACAATATAAGCAAAAGAAGTGAGGCGATTGGCAAGCAACGGCAGTGTTGCCGCCACGTATAACAATAAAAAAACTGAGGTTAACTTGGGCAAGAATTTTTGAGGCACTTTCGGTAAAGGCATAATCTTTCTTCCTTTCCAACGCAGTTAAGTTCATTCTACTTCTTCTCTCAAGCTACCAGCCAGGGTTTCTCTAAACCAGTTGATGGGAAATGCACAAGCCTCAGACAGTTATGAACTCAGAAAAGTTTATGCCTAAAAACATTTTTGTTCAACCCCATAACTTTAGTAGATTTTTCACAACTGCACTTTGACTATAAATCTGTAACAATAAAAAATATAGTACCTATTTCCAGTTTCTCGCAATGACTTTTATCCCATCCGAAGCGTTTAAATCTATTAGTTATCCCGATCGCACTGTCAAAAGAGCCGATCGCGCCGTCCGGTGCAGCCCTTTTCAATTACACTTCTTCCAGACCATCCGCGATAACAGTGTTTTCCTAACTGCGATCGCCTCAAATTCCGGTGTCGAAAGCGGCTACACTCGATCGCCCGTATCCGAACTCGTAGCCGAAAACTCGCTACTGTGGCTGATCCAAGTCGGCGTGTTGCGACGGGAAGTAGACGGACAAGGGATTACCGACAGTTTTCGCCTCACGCCCCTAGGCCGCCAACTCGTGGAAAAATGGGAACAGGAAGGACAGGGAGTGCCGGCCGCGTCATTGTGCGATCGCATGGGAAATGCCGTTAGCCGCGGGTTGGGACTATTTGTATAACCGGAATGGCGGCTAATAAGTGGTTGAACCTTAAAATTTGAGCTTTTGGGCGGGCTAGGATGGCCAACCCCACAAGAGTTTGAAGAAATCCACCCCACAAACAAATTTACTCTTTGTGGAACAGGCATCTTGCCTGTTCTTGAGAGATGTGAGTATAAATTAAATGCGCGATCGCTTAACTAATACAAATTAAACTTAAATCAAATAAAAATAATGGTTCAAACCGCTTCTAAACCTTTGAGTCTTGAGGAATTTCTCCAACTGTCGGAAACCAAACCCGCCAGCGAATTCATTGATGGTCAAATTATCCAGAAACCTATGCCCCAAGGAAAACACAGCACTATTCAAAGCGATTTGGGTGCTGACATTAACCGGGTACTCAAACCGCAACGCATCGCCCGCGCCTATCCAGAATTGCGCTGTACCTTTGGAGGTCGATCGACAGTACCGGATCTTGCAGTCTTTACCTGGGAACGCATTCCCCGCGACGAAAACGGCGAAGTAGCAAACACTTTCGCCATCGCCCCCGACTGGACAATCGAAATTCTTTCCCTCGACCAAAGTCAAACTAAAGTCGTCCGCAACATTCTCCACAGTCTCGGCCACGGAACCCAGATGGGCTGGTTGATTGACCCGGAAGAAGAACTGGTATTTGTCTATTTTGCCGATCGCACCTTAGCAGTTTTTGAAGAACCGGGCGATCGCATCCCCGTTCCCACCTTTGCCGAATCCTTTAATCTCACCGTCGCTGAAATGTTCAGTTGGCTGACTGAGTAGCGCCACCTAGATTTATGAATGATTAACCGCAGAGGGCGCAGAGGGCGCAGAGGAAGAGAAGAGAGAGATCTCTATGGATTTGGTTCGATCTAATGTGCGGTCGATCGCTTATACTAAAATATCTAGTTGTCAGCTCTTCAATGACGAGAGATGACTAAAGTTGTCACTACAAACTTAATTATGATTATTTAACCGGACTTGATATCATCACTCAAATAACCGCTAACTACTAACAACTAACTACATAAAACGTTTGTCAAAAATGGAAGCTAAATCTTACAAAGACACGGTAAACCTGCCCAAAACCAAGTTTGATATGCGCGCCAACGCCGTCAAGCGCGAACCAGAATTGCAACAATTTTGGGCAGATCAAGAAATCTACGATCGCCTCTCGGAAAATAACCCAGGCGATTTGTTCATCCTCCACGACGGGCCCCCCTACGCCAACGGACAACTTCACATCGGCCACGCCCTCAACAAAATCCTCAAAGACTTTATAAACCGCTACCAAATGCTGCGCGGCAAAAAAGTCCGCTACGTGCCAGGTTGGGATTGTCACGGATTGCCGATCGAACTTAAAGTATTGCAGAACATGAAATCGGAGGAGCGGCTAAGTCTTACGCCGATCGAACTCCGCCGCAAAGCCTCCGCCTTCGCGCAGCAAACAATGGAACAGCAGCGCGAATCCTTCCAGCGCTACGGCGTTTGGGGCGACTGGGAACACCCGTATTTAACCCTGAAACCCGAATACGAAGCCGCCCAAATCGGCGTTTTCGGTCAAATGGTGCTCAAAGGCTACATCTACCGCGGCTTCAAACCTGTTCACTGGAGTCCGAGCTCGAAAACAGCCCTCGCCGAAGCGGAATTGGAATATCCCGAAGGCCACACGTCGCGCAGCATCTACGTGGGCTTTCATGTGAAAAAACTGTCAAAATCTTTGCAGTCGAAGCTCAAGCGCTATATGCCGAGCCTCTGGGCGGCGATTTGGACGACTACCCCCTGGACGATTCCGGCAAACTTGGCGATCGCAGTCAATCCCGAACTGACTTATGCCGTGGTGGAACCGCCGGCAAATTCCCACATCGCCCAACAATTTATGTTAGTAGCTGTCGATGCGGTCGATCGGCTGTCGGCAACTTTTAACACTGAATTAAAAATACTTGCCACCTTCAAAGGCAAAGAATTAGAAGGTTGCAGCTACAAACACCCGCTGTTCGATCGCGAAAGTCCAATTGTTGCCGGTGGCGACTACATTACCGCTGATTCCGGGACGGGATTAGTACACACCGCACCGGGACATGGACAAGAAGACTTTATAGTAGGAAAACGCTGCGGGTTGCCAGTTTTAACACCCGTAGACGAGAACGGAAATTTCACCGCAGAAGCCGGACAGTTCGCAGGTTTAAATGTCCTCGGAAACGGCAATGCCGCAGTGATTGATGCCCTTGCGGAAGCAAATTGTTTGATTAAAGAGGAAAGTTACGCTCACTCTTATCCTTACGATTGGCGGACGAAAAAGCCGACTATTTTTCGGGCGACGGAACAGTGGTTTGCCTCCGTTGAAGGGTTCCGCGATGAAGCCCTAAAAGCGATTGCCGAGGTGAATTGGATTCCCGCCCAAGGGGAAAATCGGATTACTGCAATGGTTAGCGATCGATCGGATTGGTGCATCTCCCGCCAGCGGACTTGGGGCGTTCCGATTCCCGTATTCTACGACGAAGAAACCAACGAACCGCTGTTAAATGAAGAAACGATCGCCCACGTGCAAGCCATCTTTGCGGAGAAAGGTTCCGATGCTTGGTGGGAATTGTCGATCGCCGAATTACTCCCCGAATCTTACCGCAATAACGGTCGCACTTACCGCAAGGGAACCGACACGATGGATGTATGGTTTGACTCCGGTTCTTCTTGGGCCGCAGTTGCAAAAGGTCGATCGGAATTAAACTATCCTGCTGATATTTATTTGGAAGGTTCAGACCAACATCGCGGCTGGTTTCAATCCAGCTTGCTGACCAGTGTAGCAACTAACGGCGTTGCTCCTTACAAAACAGTTTTGACTCACGGTTTTGTACTCGATGAAAAAGGCAGGAAGCAGAGCAAATCTGAAGGCAATGTCGTCGATCCGGCGACAGTAATTAAGGAATATGGAGCCGATGTTTTGCGGTTGTGGGTATCTTCGGTAGACTACTCGGCAGACGTGCCTTTGGGCAAAAACATTCTCAAACAGCAGTCGGATGTTTACCGCAAAATTCGCAATACAGCTAAGTTTTTGCTGGGTAATTTGCACGACTTCGATCCGGCAAAGGATGCCGTTGCTTACGAGGAATTGCCGGAACTCGATCGCTATATGTTGCACAGAATGGGCGAGGTTTTTGCGGAAGTCCAAGATGCTTTTGAAAGCTTCCAATTCTCCCGATTTTTCCAAACTGTGCAGAATTTTTGCACGGTGGATTTGTCAAATTTTTACTTGGATATTGCCAAAGACAGACTTTACATCAGCGCGACAGATACCCGTCGCCGCCGCAGTTGTCAGACGGTGATTGCAATTGCTGTGGAGAATTTAGCAAGGGCGATCGCACCTGTTTTGTGTCACATGGCTGAGGATATTTGGCAATACCTTCCCTATCCGACTCCTTACAAGTCAGTATTTGAAGCCGGCTGGGTGCAAATTGATGCTTCATGGCACAATCCAGAATTGGCTACTCGCTGGCAGTATTTGCGGCAAGTGCGCGGCGAAGTTAACAAGGTTTTGGAAAAAGCCAGGATTGAAAAGGCGATCGGTTCTTCTTTGGAAGCTAAGGTTTTATTGTACGTTCCCGATGTTGAGAAAAGACAGCAATTGCAAGCTTTGAATCCCAGCAGCGAAGAATTGGTGGATTATGTGCGATCGCAAAATTCCGTCATCGAGTTAGCCGCAGAGGAGAAAGCAAAAGCAGCACAAGATAAACAGGAAGAACAAGCGGCAAAAGTTGCCAAAGTCTTGACAGAAAACACAGTTTATGTTGAGGCAGAAACGATAGAAAAGGGCGATCGACCTTCTCAGATAGTAGAGTATTCTGTCCCTGAACTGTCGGCTTCAGATTCGCAGCCAATCTTAGATCAAGCCGCCGAGTTTGTAGCTAATTTGCCTGAATACGCGGGCAACTTTTTTACAGAATACCAAAAAGTGTTGGTAACACTTGGGCTGTTAGCCTCTGTGTTAGTAACGGGCCGAGTAACGCTGGCGATTTTGGATACGATGAATCAGATTCCGCTTTTGGGAGGCTTATTGGAAGTCATCGGCATCTTATTTACAATCTGGTTTGCTTTCCGTCACTTGCTGTTTGCCGCCAACCGTCAAAAAATTGCAGAACAAATTGATTTCCTGACAGCAGATATGGTGGGCCGGAGTACAGCGCTTGTACTTGCAGAAACAAAGGCGATCGTACTCGCACCGGCATTAGATACAGCGCTTGTGCTTGTAGAAGAAACACAGGCGATCGTACAAACAGCCCCAGCCGAAAAAGTGTTTGTAGAAACACCCCAAATCCCGGAAGCAGAATTAGTGGCGATCGAGCCCAAACCAGAAATTCCTACTGAAATAGCTGTAACCCACGATTCTACAATGACCGGCAACGGTGTAGACGAACTGCGCTATTTGTTCATTACTTCGGAAGTGGAATTGGTAGAATCGAATGCAATCCTGCAGGAATTGCCGTACAGTTATCAGTCTCCAGAGTTGGCGATTGGTGTAGTGAAAGCAGACGGGGAAAAGTGCGATCGCTGCTGGAATTACTCGACTCACGTCAGCGAGTCGATCGAACATCCGCTAATTTGCGAACGCTGCGTTTCAGCAGTAGACGACAAATTCTAACGTAGGCTGCGCTTCGGGAAAAATTCTTGAGTTTGTGGTAGCCACATTCACCCCGAAGCGCACCCTACAATAACTTCATTTACTTATTTCTGATTAAAAAAACGGCAGACGATTTCACCAGGGTTGTTTTGTCCAAACGCCAAAACAGTTCCATCTTTCTTAACTGTAGTGCGATCGCGGCAATTGTAGACTTCCAGAGGCTGTTTCACTCCATCAACACTCAGAATTACCCTGTATTCCCAATAATTTTTTGCACTGCGTTTGATATCGACAATGCAAATCTCGCTTCCTTGATAATTGCGGCATACAGAGGCCTCAGCAGGAAGCGCGACCCCGAAAAAAGATATTAATAGCAACAAGCAGCAAACACATTTCATCATTTGCGATCTATTCCAAAGCTGTTTTGACAACTTCATGAAAAACATCTCTGGCCGACATAAGATATCGATAAATAACTTACTTATTCCTATCTTACCTTTTTTGATAACCAACTGACAGTATGTGACAACTGAGATGTGGCACTATTCTCAAGAACGGGCAAGATGCCCGTTCCACAAGAGATAAATTTTCTTGTGGAACAGGCATCTTGCCTGTTCCTAAAAGGATTATTGACAATGGTGCAACATCTCAGTTAGAAGCCACTTAAAAATTGAACACGCCCTCAAGTCGCGACATCATAAGATAGCTGAACCATACCAGAACTGTATGTCTGACATCCAGTTAACTGCAAAGCTGTAGTATTTATGGGATTAACAAATAAAGGAATTCCCTCGCCCAGAATAATCGGGTGCACCGACAGAATCACTTCGTTGACAAAATTTTGATTCAGGAAATCGCGAATCAGCAGAGAACCTCCCACCAACCAAATATTCTTGCCCTCAAGCAAGCGCAAATCATTGACAAAACTCTCTAAATCTGTTACCACTTCGACATCAGAAGTGGCTTGAAAATCTAGATTTTTTGTAAAAACATAACTCTTTTTTTCCTGGTACGGATACTCGCCAAAAGTTAGAACTTGTTCGTAAGTTTTCCGACCCATGAGAACCGTATCGATGCTATCTAAGAAGTTACTGTAACCGTAATTTTGGTCTGTAAAAAGCCAGTCAATATCACCATTCGATCGCGCGATATAACCGTCCAGACTAGATGCAATGAATAGTACAATTTTACGCATGATAACACCGAGCTTTTTGGAATGATTGGGGCGATTATCGCCAGAATCACCTTAATTTTAAATGATTTAGCGTCCTCACGGTAGCTTGAGTTCGATACCCAGTTTGTTGCTGACATCGATCGCCGTATTAGCAAAATCAGTCACGCCTGCGATCGGAATTGCGATCGCCGTTACCGCCGCTAAAATAGCTGTTAACCTTCTATTTAATTTGGTTTTATTCCTTTGGTTTTCCGGTTTCTTGATTTCGGTTTCGACATCTTCAATATCAATAATTATCCCCTCGCGGATGTCTTCGGGAAACTGCTCGGCGGTTTCACGCATCGAGGAAATCAGTTTCAGGATTTCTGCCGTATTGGCGTTATTGTTTTGGTTAAATTGGCTATTGCTAGCTTGGGCATTGTCGCGGCCGATAACACCGGAAACATTAGCGCCTTCTAGGTTGTTGGCTTGCGAGTTATCAACTTTATCGCCTCCAACTTTATCACCTCCAACTTTATCACCGCCAATATTATCGCCTTGACCGTATTGATGAATAGTATGAGACATGGAGGTATTTTCTGCTGTAGACTTATATTTTAGTTGTAACAGTTGACTGCTGTGTAGTGGCAACATTGCATAAGTTTGTCCATCGTCGTCGCTGAATTCGACTTCGTAAACTTCTGGAGCTAAAACCTCGACGATCGTACCCACTTGACCTGCAAGTAAATTAGCATCGGGTAAATCTTCTTTGATGGCAACAACATCGAGTAATTGTAACTTGACGATCACCTTTACCATAATTTACCTCCGAATGTAACAGCTAGTAAGTCGGGGGAACGTTTCTGTAGAACGGACAATCCAAGTGCTGCGAATTGTTGCGGTGTTTCCATTGCGGGTTAGGGGGAAATCGACCAGATAGCGTTGACCGTATTCATCTTGGCTGGAGGAGATAGCATCATAGATTTGAATCGCTTCTAACAGGATAAATTCCAGTTCTTCGGCATCTTCAGCACTTAACCCTAGGATAGCAAGAAATAACCGAGCTTTGTGTTTTCCCCGATCGTGCTGGATGTTCAAGCTATAGTCCCGAAGTTTGTGAATATCAATAAACGCAGCTTCAGCATTAGGGAGTTTCATCGGAATTGCCCATTATCTTGTCGCCTTGAATTCGATCGCCCCCAAAGTTATCGCCGCGCCCGTTTTGATGAGTTGTTTTAGAACTGCGATCATTGTTTTGATGAACGTGAATGTTAATTCCAGGATAACCCTCTTCTAGAATAAAATTTCCCTCGCCGCCCATTTGCTTTTTGCGCCGAAGTTCGATCGACTCATACCCATCCAGCAACTGTCGCAAATCGAGTTTGAGTTTAAGTTTGCCGACACGCACTGTATTCTCGCCCATATCCTCCAGCCCTAGCAATTCATCATAATCCAGCGGATCGGCATCGGGATAACCGGGAACCGGCACCCATTGACTGATTTCCAGATTGGCAAAAGAATTGTGGATTTTGGTAAACGTATCGCGAATCATGCTGAGGAAAGAACGCCGCGTCGATTCCCGCCCGCTAACGGCAATAAAGATTTTCTTATCTTCCGGGTCAGATTTGATCCGGGCGATGTTGTATACTTCAGCGCCTTCCCTGTACTCCAGCATAACCCCCGTGCGCCAGTGGGTGCATTTGTGGATTTTCTCGTGCATGAGGACGATGAAGCGCGAGAGGATGCTGTCGTGGAGGATGCGGTAGTGATATTGAAATTCCAGGGTTTCGCCTTGGAGTTGGGTGTTTTGCGGTTGTTCTTTGGGCAAGATGCCGGGGATGAGGAAAGTCGGCGCGGGACAATGGCTGACGGGGAAGCAGAGTTCAAATTCCTCCATCAACCCGGTGAGGCAGTGGTAGCGGTGGCTGGGATATTTAGTTGAATCTAGGATGCGGCTGAGGTCGGCGTAGGTGAGAATGCCTTTGGTTTTGACTTTGAGTGCGTCGTCGCTGAGGAGGGCATAGATGCCTTCTGTCACCCAGTGGGGATTGAGGATGTTGGTGGATTGCAGGATCGGGTGTTCGCGGAAGTTGAGGACAATGCCTAGGTTGTGCAGCAGTCCGATTAGTTGGGTTTGGTCGGTTTCTGCCAGGATGTTTTCTGTGGCGCAGATGGTGGCGTATTCGCTGATGCTGATGATGTCTTTGTCGAGGTTTTCCAGGCGCTGCTTGACTTGGAACCAGCTTAGCGGCAAAAGATCGTAGACTTCTTTGAGTTGGGAGATTTCCGTGTGGATGGCGCTGCGGAGTTCGTCGATGCCGGTTCCGCTTTTGCAGGAAGTTTCGATAATGGCTTTGATGTTGGGATATTTGTCGCGCAAGGCTTTGCGGTTGAGATCCAGGGGTTGTTCGTCGCACTTGTTGCCGACGATGATGACGGGGGAGGCGTCGCCGAAGCTTTCGATCAGTTTCAGCCACTCTTCCACGCAGTTTGTCTTTTCGTTGTCGCGGCAGTTGCACACCAGCAGATAGAGGCTGCGTTTGGTAAGGAAAAATTGGTGGGTGTGGTGGTAGATTTCTTGTCCGCCGAAGTCCCAGACATTGAGTTTGACTGGTTTGGTGTTGACTGTAATTTTCCAGTCTGTGATGTTGAGTCCATCGGTTTGGGGCTCATTGGGGTTGTATTTGTTGTCGGTGAGGCGGTTGATCAGGGAGGTTTTGCCGACGCTGCTTTGCCCGACGAAAAGAACTTTGGCTTCGTTGAGGGGGAAAACTTCGCCGCTGCGGAGTTGGCGCAGGTAGTTGAAGATGGCGGTGGAAGTACCGGGATTTTCTTTGTCGCCGAGAACTTCTGGAGAAATGGGCAGGGGATTGTCGCGGAGGTCGAGGTATTTAAGTTGTGGCAGTGTTTCCAAGAATTCAGGAATAGTTTCAATCTGATTGTTACTGACGGAAAGCTGTGTCAGATTGGATAATTGGGCGATCGCTTCTGGGATTTTGGTAATCTGATTGTTGCTAACAGAAAGCCATGTCAAATTTAACAGTTGGCCGATCGCATCTGGGATGTTGGTAATCTGATTGCTATTGAGGAAAAGCAGTGTCAGATTAAACAGTTGGGCGATAGCTTCTGGGATTTGGGCGATCTGATTGTAACGGAGGTCAAGCAGTGTCAAATTGGAAAGTTGGGCAATCGCATCTGGAATTTCGGTAATCTGATTGTTACTGAGGTAAAGCTGTCTCAGATTCGATAGTTGACCGATCGCCTCTGGGATGACAGTAATCTGATTGTTATAGAGGGAAAGCCTTGTCAGATTTGACAGTTGCCCGATCGCTTCTGGGATGACGGTAATCTGATTGATACCGAGGGAAAGCTGTGTCAGATTTGACAGTTGCCCGATCGCTTCTGGGATGACGGTAATCTGATTGATAGCGAGGGAAAGCCGTGTCAGATTGGACAGTTGCCCGATCGCCTTTGGGATGAAGGTAATCTGATTGTCATTGAGGACAAGCTGTGTCAGATTCGACAGTTGGCAGAGCGCCTCTGGGATGAAGGTAATCTGATTGTTATGGAGGACAAGCTGTGTCAGATTCGACAGTTGGCAGAGCGCTTCTGGGATGAAGGTAATCTGATTATTACTAAGGTCAAGCTGTGCCAGATTCGACAGTAGCCCGATCGTATCTGGGATTTGAGTGATCTGATTGTTATGGAGGACAAGCCCTGTCAGATTCGACAGTTGGACGATCGCATCTGGAATTTTTGTTAAACTAATGCTAGTTAAATCTAAATTCTCTAATTTCTTCATTTCCAGCAGCAATTCTGGCATTTTTCTGAATGGATTGCCACTGAGGTCGATCGATCGCAAATTTTCCAGCGAGCGCAATTCCTCCGGCAGTGCGCTTAATTGATTGGTGATTAGTTCCGGAGTCGGTTTCTCATCAACCCATCCCCATTTCTCCACCTTCCCCAAAACCAACGTCTCAAGCTGCGTGCACTTACCAATCTCCGGCGGCAATTCCTCCAAGCCCAGCCCCGACAAATCCAGTTCCGTCAATTTTTCCTCGGCTGCCCGGTCAATTCGCCGCACTGCTTCCTCTCGCGTCATGCCCTTTGTCTCTCGGTAGGATTCATTTTATTGTGACAGGATTTTTTGCTTGGTGGGGAGTTTCCCGCGCGTCACAATCAAAGAAACCGGGTTTTTTTTGTTTCTACACTGTCATGCGTCTTCTGGGCAAAAACCCGGTTTCTGAGCGAGACATCACAACTATAATAAAATAACCGTTAAAAGAGGAAAGCCAATGGTGACGAGCCTGAATGTGGATACGGCACTGCTGCAAGAGGCGATCGAACTTGAGGGAGAAATTGAGATCGAGACTCTAGTTGAAATCGCCTTGCGCGAATACATTCAACGCCGCAAACAGCCACAGAATCTCGAACTTAGCTTTGGAGAATCTCTCAGTGCATTTCGTGAAAAATATCAACTGCACGAACTCGGTTTAAATCCTGATGAAATTTGGGGAGAAGTTCGCGATCGAACTTTTGCAGGACGCGAGGTCATCTTTGAATGACGCTGCGTTATTTACTCGATACCAACATTATCTCCGAACCTGTTCGTCCTCTTCCGAATGCGAATGTGATGACTAAACTAATTGAGGCAAAATCCACAGTGGCGATCGCCTCGATCGTTTGGCATGAAGTTCTGCTGGGCTGTTATCGAATGCCAGATTCTAAGCGTCGCAGTGCGATCGAAGCTTATCTTCAGGAAGAAGTGAAAGTAAAATTACCGATTTTGCCCTACACCCAAGAAGCGGCTGAGTGGTTCGCTTTCTTAACGAGCAAGACTCATCCCGATCGGGCTTACACCGTCTTATGCTGATGGGCAAATTGCAGCGATCGCTCAAGTCAATAATCTGATTCTGGTGACACGAAATGTTGCTGATTATGCAAACTTTCAAGACTTGGCAATCGAAAACTGGTTTTCTTAAACTTAATCGATTTAATCATCGGTTTGATGACAAACAATAATGCGATCGATTTCTTCGTGATGGCGATCGTAATAACGCCAAGCATTAATCTCCGCATCGAGAGTGTTTTTTGGTGGTGTACCAATTTAGCCCACTGCCCAAACTACTAAATCAGGGCGTTTTCGCCGAAGTTGTGTAGCGTAAATGGGCGTAACATTCTCGTCCATTAAATATTTGATCGCCATCGATCAAGCCAGGGCTATTTCATTCTAAACAACTCCTTAATTAGTTTAAGGCCAAATCCCGCCAGACGTTGGGCTTGAGCCATA
>NZ_JAUPTE010000101.1:0-20294 GCF_036701705.1 Microcoleus sp. w1-18aA5
TTAGTTACCTCAGTAGATATATTCTCTTTGTTTACTTATCTTAACATAGTTCGGTTTTTTTGCGCCGACCTACTTAAACCCGTTAGGGTGGTCAGAAACCGGGTTTTTGCGAGATAGTGCGTTACAGTCGCCAAAAATGGCAAAAAACCCGGTTTCTTTGGTTTTTGAAGCGCACCGGGCGGATGTACGCTGATGGACGCATATTTAAGATGCAGTTTGTTTGGTGACTTCGACATAAATATGTTCTAACCGCACCGGATACCGAGCGATTGAATCAATAGAAATCCCATCGAACAGCAGAATAATCTCTTTTAATTCTAAACGTTCCGGCAGCCAAAAAGCTAAATCGCTACCGTAGCGGCGGGGAATGAAACTGTATTGTTTAGCGCGGGCGATGACTTCAGCTTCTTCCTCGGTTTTTACGACGATAATCTCTTGGGCCGGAATCAGTTTTTGCAACTCCTCCAAACTGCCCTCCGCCACAATACTGCCATTCTTTAAAATCCCAATCCTGTGACACAGCCGCTCAGCTTCATCCAACAAGTGAGTTGTCAGCAAAATTGTAATTCCTTCCGATTGCAATCGCTGAATTAACTCCCAAATTTCATAGCGGGCCTCAATATCTAAACCCGTTGTCGGTTCGTCTAAAATTACTAACTTAGGCTGGTGTACCAAAGCTACCGCAATATTCAAACGGCGCTGCATTCCTCCGCTCAAAGTTTCCACGGGGCTTGTAGCTCTATCTGTCAAATTTACTGCTTTCAAACACTGTCTTACTTGATAGCGGCGCTGTTTGCGCTCTAAGCCGTAAATTTGAGCAAAAAAGTTGAGGTTTTCTTCGCAGCTAAGGCTTTTGTAAAGCAAATTTTCTTGGGGCGCTACACCTATTAACAATTTTGTAGCTTCGGAAACAGGTTCGCCATTGATAGAAACTTGACCGCTATCGGCATTTAGCAAATTACATAAAATATTGATAGTAGTAGTTTTTCCTGCCCCGTTTGATCCGAGCAAACCGTAAATTTCTCCAGCTTGAATGTGCAGTGTTAAATCTTTAAGCACTGAACGCTCGCCGTAAGACTTATTTAAATTTTCAATTTGCAGCACTGCTTTAATTCTCCGTATTATTTTATATATTTACGGTTGTTTCTGAACGATTAAACCGCAGAGTAAGAGAAGAGAGAGATGAAGAATTAGGACATAATGAGATAGTTTTAAAGTCTTCTTTCTACTCTCAGCATCCTGCGGTAAGAAAGCCATCCACCTACAATCATGGCAATAGAAAATATGAATAAATACCAAAAGTGTTCTGCAATATCAGCCAAATCTTTGCCGTCAGCCCACACACCCATCAGCGCTTCGTTCATGTGATAAACTGGGTTATACTGGGCGAGATCCAGCAGACTTTTGGGAAACAGCGAAGTAGGCAAAAATGCGCCTCCTAAAATCAACAAAGGAACGCCGAAAGCCGCTACTAGCGAGTTGACATCTTCAGTGCGCCTCGCAAACTGGGTGCCGAGAATAAAGCCTACACCTACATAAGATACAATACTGAGCAGAATAATCGCACATCCTAACAGGATTGAGCCTTGAAATTTTGCTCCTAAACAAGAGGCGATCGTGTATACTAAAATGACCTGACCGATGCCGATACAACTGTGAGCCAGGAAAATTCCTAAAAAGTAGGAAGTGCCGCTCAGCGGGGAAATAAACAAGCGTTTGAGGGTATGCTGTTCTCGCTCTGCTACTACTGTTGCTACGCTACCACCGAGACAGCTAAAAAATAAAGCCGCTCCTACTAAGCTTGCCGGTGCAGCAACTTCAAAGGCTTTTGCTGTGCTGAGATTAGCGCGTTCTTTTAAAATTAAACCGTTAATTAGCAAGATAGAAACTGGAAAAATACTCCACAAGACTAAGCTGCGTCGCCGCCTCCCCAATTCAATTAAAATTCGCTGCGCTACTGCGAGCGTTTCGTACCAGTATTTCATAAGAAATCTATTAATATTGTTGTGAGAATTGGGAATTGGTAATGACGCCACCGGATATCATACCATAGAGATGCCAATAAGTTAAACTCTCAATAAAAAACCCGCAGACGCGGGTTTTATGATTTTAGGGGGATAGGTTTTAGCACCAGTTAAAAAAAAGAACGGAACAGTAACAAGTTCTAAACCCCTATCGAATCAGTTATTCCCAGCAAATCGAAAATGGTATAACTTGTCGCCCTCTGTCGCTGCTGTCAATTAATACTAAAGTTCTTACCTCTGTAGCATCCTTGAAAAGAAGTTAAACTGGTGCTGTTTCTCTGTTCCAATTTAGTCACGAGGGAAGAAGTATTGGAACTGTCAGCGGTAGCACCCCACTTGTAGATAAAGTCGCCGAGATTGTCTCCGGTTTCTTCGTAGCTGTGCTCTTCAATTGGAATTCCCGAAACTCCTGAAACAGTTTGGTTGTGGTATCCGTTAACAATGATTTTTTCGATTACTGCGCCCGGTTCTGCGGTAATGTTCCATTGCACGGGTTCATAAGCTGAAAGCGCGAGAATTATTGGCTTGTTTCGGCGTTCTACTTTGACTTCGATCCTCTCCGAGGGCTTCGCTAACGCACTTTTAGATAAATCTCGGTTCTTGTGATCCGCATTGGCTTCGTAAACGCCTATTAAATGAAGTTCTTTATTTCCGCTTGACGAACCGATATAAGCTGAAAAATCGTCGGAACCGCCAAGCCCGCAGTTGGCGCCAGAACTAATTGGGGAAATAAAAGCTGTTTTTTCGGCTAGTTTCTGCTGCACAGTTGGCACTACCCACAATCCGGTGCCGATGCCTAAAGCACCTATCAAAGCGGCCGCGATACCGAAAGGAAGGGCATTTGTGAGGTGGCGAACAACTGGTTTTGCTGTTAGTTGAGATAGGGTTTGCTGCCAAGTTTCACCAGTGCGATCGGCATTCCCGCCATCGAGACAGGCCAATAAACCTAAACTTTCCGGCTGTTCGAGCAGACTTTGAACTGTTTTCCCTTCGCCGACGTAGAGATTTCTAGTTGCGGTGTCTAAAAGCAGCCAGTAGCGATCGCCCTCGCCGAGGTTGTACTCTTGTACCGCAGGATCGACTAAATCGTGCTGCAAAAACACCAGCCAAGCCATATTATTGCCCGTGCCGACTGTTTTGCCGTCGCTGGAAATAAGTTGGTCGATGTCGGGTTCCCAGCGCCAAGCTACCCAGCGACTATCTCCTCGATAGCCGAGGGATTTTTCCAGTTGCGGATGAGCGGTTATTTCTAAACGTTGAACTAAGTTTGACACTAGATGTCCTCCTCAAGTGCGAGCGGGTCTAGAGCAATTTTGTTTCAATTTATTAAAACAAATATTTTGCTCATGAAGAGCCTCCGAATAATCGGGTTAATTTTGTCTCGCTAATGTTATCAGCCGGTACTTTCCCAACCACACTGGCTTAACAAAAATATGCCTGTTGAATGGTTTAGCTTGAGAACTTGGAGCTGGCAAGCACCCGCCTGGTAATAATTTTAACCTGTGCTGATAACTAATCCTGTGACGGATTAAAGCTAGCTATCTATCACTGCTTCTACCTGGTTGTCCAGTTTTAAAAGAGTGCTTGGCTAATAGCGTCTACAAGTTCTTAGCTTAACTTTTATTTCGCTACTCTGCTACAAAATAGGGCGATCGCACCTGACATTAATATTATGCAGGCAAATAAATATTCCGGCTTTCTCGCGGGTGAAATATCCATGAAAAAGAGAACATTTCCGAGAAACCCGGTTTCTGTGATGAAAGTTCTGACACTTCGCCTATTACTAGCGGGGGCCATCAATCGCATCTCTAGTCGGTGCAAGGCCTCCGGGGCTAAAGGAACTCGGCGGCACTCTCGGAAGATTGAGATTGGGATTGGGAACTAAATCGCTGTTGCTGTCGCCAGCAGTTCCACCCGTGGGAGACGCACTATTATTGGGACTGGTACTCGGCGAACTTCCCGGATTGAGATTATTCTGATTGGTATTCGGCGAAGTTGTCGGATTGGCATTATTGGGAGTGATATAGGGCGAACTTCCCGGATTGAGATTATTGGGATTGGTACTCGGTGAAGTTCCCGGATTGGCATTGGGAGTACCTGCGGGTGAAGTTCCCGGATTGGCATTGGGAGTACCTGCGGGCGAAGTTCCCGGATTGGCATTGGGAGTACCTGCGGGCGAAGTTCCCGGATTGGCATTGTTGGGATTGTTGGGATTTGCCGTGCCTGTTGGAGTAGTTATCGGGGTGCCGACAGCATCTCTGGTGATGGCGTTGGGGTTCGGGGGAGGAGGCGGAGGAGTGCCTGCATTGGGGTTATTTGCAGGAGCATTGGCGGGGTTGCCCGCAACCGGATTAGTGTTTTGGGGAGAAGCATTGCTGCCGCACAAGCTGACTAAATCAAAAGTTGTGCCGCCTCGCGTTTCGATGAAGCAAACCGGCACATTTACATCGGGGTTTGAGGCTCTGGGAAAATCGGCTGTTCCCGGCATGGGACGGCTAAAGGCAGCTTCAGCCATCAGTGGGGTCAAGGCCGCCGATAGAGCGGCGATTGTTCGCAATAATCTCATCAGCGTTTCCTCAAATGTATAATTTTATTTTCTCCAGTATTGCCCATAAATTGCCAAGTGTCGTCACTCTAAAAGCCGATCGATCTTTTTGACAACTGCTTCTACAGGCCCACCGCTGGCTGCAACATCTCGCGCAGACAGAAAGTACAGGTAGAAAAAGGCGAAAGTGCAACAGTCGCGCATCCGTTGCCCTTCTTCCTTGATATTTTTAGTACCGAATTCGCGGGTCAACGTAAGCGTTCAAAATATCAATTACAATGCTGGCAATTACGACAATTGCCGCAAAAAACACCACAATACCTTGAACAGTTGGATAATCCCGCAAGCTAATCGCTTCGTAAAGACGATTTGCCAACCCCGGCCAAGAAAAAGTAACCTCTGTTAAAATAGCACCGCCCAAGAGTGCAGCAAAAGTCAATCCTAAGACAGTAATCACCGGAATTAGTGCATTTTTCAGAGCGTGAGCCCATAAAATCTGGAATTCTGGAATGCCTCTAGCTCTAGCTGCTTCGACATAATCTGCTTGCAAAGTTTGCTTGAGATTCACCCTGACAATGCGCTCGAAAATGCCACTCAAAAGAATCCCCAAGGTCAAACTCGGAAGTGCCAAATAATGCAAAGATGTGAGAAACTGACCAGGGTTAGCGCTCAGGAGACTGTCAATAGTGTATAGTCCTGTGTAGCCTTCGGGGGCGGGGAATGTGACGGGAAAGCGAGTTCCCAAGGGGAACCATCCCAACTGCACCGCGAAAATTAATTGCAAAACCATGCCGGCCCAAAAAGCGGGCAGCGAGTAAGTGATAATGCCAAACAAACGACCGACAGCATCGAAAATAGTGTTGGGGCGGGATGCTGCCAGGGAACCGATACTGATGCCGACAATTAAAGCTATGGCCATGCTACAAACTGCTAATTCGACTGTAGCGGGGAAATAGTCTCCGATAATTTGCCACACGGTTTGTCCGCGAGTGGTGATGGATGTTCCCAAGTTCAGACTGAATAAGTCTTTCATGTAGTTGAGATATTGCTGCCACAGGGGTGCGTCGAGGCCGAGTTGAGTTCGCATTGCTTCTTTGGCGGCTGCGGGAGCTCGTGAGCCGAGAATGGCATCTATGGGGTCGCCTGGAGTAGCGCGCAACAATAAAAATACTGCTGTGGTGATTGTCCACAACATTAGCGGTGCCAGAAGCAAGCGGAGAAAAATATAAGATTGCAGGGCTTTGGAACGAGACATAATATTTGGGAATTGTGAAGAAATCAGTCATTAGTCATTAGTCATTAGTCATTAGTCATTAGTCGTTAGTCATTAGTCATTAGTCATTAGTCATTAGGCAGATTTTCAAGGCAGGTGGATGATGGATGATGGATGATGGAAGAAACAGATATTTTATATCTGCGACTTCTGTGTCGCGAATCAGGGGAATTGGGAATGAATAATAGACAGTTGAGTTGATTTTTGCGAAAAAGCCGATCGACTTTTTCGCAATTCCCGATTTTCTTATTCCCCTAGCAGTGATTCAAATGCAGCTTGCAAAGACTTGATATCGCCTACTCTGGCTACTAACAAGTTTTCGCTGCCGGCATCCTGCAGCCTGTGTCTCCAATACTGGATGCTATCGGAATTGTTCATCCAGAAACTAATCACGGTGTTTACAACTCGATCGACATCCCAGCCGCGGTTAGGAGAAACTTTCTCTACGGATGCCACAAACGCATCGAGAGTGCACTTTCGGTTTGCCAAGTATTCTACACCGGAAGGCTGCCGTTGTTGCAGCAATTCCTGCTGCTGGTTGAAAAACGTTAAAGTTGGAGATACGCCCAGGATTTCAAATGTATAGTTCATGTCATCCTCCAGAAGTATTATTTTGCCCAAATGTCGATCGTCCAAAAAGCTGAAAACACTCAAATTTATCGTTGGCGCAAAATCGCCTACGCTTAAATTTTTCCCGATAGTTTGCTCTGGATTTTGCCAACTTATTTTATTAATAGCAAATTTTCAAAGGGAAGATTGTTAAATTGTTTACATTTATCGCAATCGTAATCCTCAACAATGATCGGTATTTTTCCAGCAGTATTTTCACGTAGGTTGGGTGGAGGTACGAAACCCAACCTACTTTCTAAAGATTGTTAAATTACTTACAGTTGTCCGCCTCGCCACCCTCAACTCAACTGACAAGAGAATAGCAGTGGTATTTTTGGAGCCACCAAGTTGCTAGGTTTTCTCAAATACCGCCGAGATTAGTGGTAGCTTAGGTTCAGGGAATTTACAACAAGCATACGCAAAGTCGGTATCTGTCAAAATATTGATGTTATTGAAAAGTCTGAGCAGTTGTGTGATGAAAAGCTCGCCCAAGATGTCACTGAGCCTAGTTTTGTTGATACCGCTGGTGGTGCAAATCTCCGTAGCAGTGGGCGTGACTGGATGGCTGTCGTTTCGCAACGGCCAGAAAGCTGTTAATGACCTTGCTACGAGGTTAAGCTTGGAAGTTGCAGCGAGGACGAAAGAAAATTTCCGCAGTTTTGGGGATGTGTCTCACCTGTTCCTGCAAATGAATAGTGCTGCCATCGCCTCTGGAAACTTAGACCCGGAAGACCTCCCCAACTTAGAGCGCTATTTGTGGAACCAGACCAAGCTGAGCGATCGAAATACAACCATCTACTACGGTGACGAACAGGGAAAATTCCTCTTGCTCAAGCGAGAAGCAGAAAACTTAGTATACATCAGAGACGAATCAACCGCTCCAAACCGCGAAATTTATCGCCTAGATAGCCAAGGAAATCGCACTGAGCTAATCCAAACCGTCCCCTATGACCCCCGTACTAGACCGTGGTACAAAGCTGCCAAACAGTCAGGAAAAGCCTCTTGGTCTCCCATCTACCCCTTCGCAGCCTCGCCAGTTCTGGGGATTACGCCGGTGAGGCCTATTTACAATGAAACAGGAAACCTGCAGGGGGTACTGGCAATTGACCTGACTCTTTCTCAAATCAGCGATTTTCTTAAAAGCATTAAAATTAGCCCGTCAGGACAAGTTTTTGCGATCGAACGCAGCGGGGAAATAGTCGCCAGTTCCACAGACGAATTGCCCTTTGTCACCGACAAAGGCGAACAAAAACGGCTGTTGGCGACACAGAGCAAAAATTTGCTAATTCGATCGGCCTCCACATACTTGCAAAAACGATTTGGTAGTTTTGAACAAATTGACAGCAAAGGACAGTTTACCTTCGAGATAGACGGCAAACGTCAATTCATTACCGTTGTTCCCCTGCAAGACGGTCGCGGCCTCGATTGGCTGATTGTAGTCGCCATCCCGGAAGCCGACTTTATGGAGCAAATTAACGCTAACACTCGCACAACTATTTTATTGTGCTTTTTTGCCTTCGTACTGGCGATCGTACTCGGAATTTTCACCTCTCGCTGGGTTGTCAAACCGATTACCCGATTGCTGGAAGCTTCCAAAGCTTTAAAAAAAATGTCGGAATCATCCGACTTCACCTCCCCAGAATTAGACGGCCAAGTCGAAGTTCAAGGAGTCAAAGAAATCGGTCTCCTAGCTCAGTCTTTCAACCAAATGGCGCGACAATTGCGAGCGTCTTTTGTTGCCCTAGAACAAACAAACTCTAGTTTAGAACAGCGAGTAGCAGAGCGGACTGCCGAACTCGAAGCCGCCGAAGCAGAGTTGCGGGCTTTGTTCGCAGCTATGAACGAATTAATTATAGTTGTGGATGCCAGCGGTCGCTATTTAAAAATCGCGCCCACAAATCTTTCTCTGCTCTATAAACCAATCGAAGAATTAGTTGGCCAAACAGTCACAGATGTGTTTCCACAAGCTACAGCCGACAATTTTATCAACCACATCCGAGCAGCTTTAGATACTCAGCAAACTGTCAGCATCGAGTACGATTTAACCATTGACGACCGCGAAGTTTGTTTTGCTGCCAGCATTTCGCCACTTTCAGAAGAATCCGTAATTTGCGTAATCCGCGACATTACCGAACAGAAGCGAGCAGAATCGGCGCGACGGCAAAGGCAAAAACAATTGCTCAAACAAAATACGGTTTTAGTAGAATTGGCAAGAAATAAAGCACTTTATCGAGGTGATTTAAAGGTAGCTTTGAGGCAAATCACCGAAGCGGCGGCTCATACCCTAGATGCAGAACGAGCCGGAGCATGGTTGTACGATGAAAGCCGATCGAAACTGCAATGTCTCGACCAATTTTACCGCAGCAACCACCAGCATTCCCAGGGTAATGAACTCGCAGCAGCAGACTATCCAGCTTATTTTAAAGCTTTGGAAGAACACCGGACGATCGCAGCCGATGACGCACTCTCAGATGTGAGAACCAGAGAATTTGCCGAATCTTACTTTGCAAAAGTGGGGACTACATCAACCTTAGATGCGCCGGTGCGGCTGGGAGGACAAACCGTCGGAGTCATCTGTATCGAACAAGTGGGAACTCCTCGTAACTGGACATTAGACGAACAAAATTTTGCTGCTTCCCTAGCAGATTTGGTATCATTGGCGCTCGAAGCGAGCGAGCGCGATCGTACACAAAGCGCTTTGCGTCAAGCAGAACAAAAATATCGTAGCATCTTTGAAAATGCCGTCGAAGGCATTTTTCAAAGAACCCCCCAAGGTCACTTCTTGAGCGTAAATCCAGCTTTAGCCCGCATCTATGGCTACGCCACTCCCGAAGAATTGACATCAAATCTCACAAACATCAGGCAGCAAGCTTACGTCAATCCTCAGCAGGGGGACAAGTTTATGCAGGTGATGGAAGAATTCGGAGAAGTTTCGGGGTTTGAGTCACAAGTTTACCGCGTTGACGGCAAGATAATTTGGATTTCCGAAAGTGCGCGTGCAGTGTGCGACGCCGACGGCGAGGTACTCTACTATGAAGGCAGCGTCGAGGATATTAGCGATCGAAAAGTCTTTGAATCCGCCTTGCAACTCGCCGTAGAAGCAGCCGAAGCAGCTTCCACCGCAAAAAGCGCATTTTTGGCAAACATGAGCCACGAACTGCGAACACCTCTGAATGCCATCATCGGCTACAGCGAAATGCTCCAAGAAGAAACCGAAGAATTGGGTTACGATGAACTCACCCCAGATTTAGACAAAATTCGCACTTCCGGCCGACACTTGCTATCGCTAATTAACGACATTCTTGACATTTCTAAAATCGAAGCCGGCCGCATGGATCTTTACTTAGAAACCTTCGACATCGCCGCCTTGATTGAAGAAGTAGCATCTACTGCCACGCCGCTAATTGAGAAAAACGGCAATACTCTAAACTTGGATCAAATTACGAATATCGGCACTATGCACGGTGACATTACCAAAGTGCAGCAGATTTTATTGAATTTGCTGAGCAATGCCGCCAAATTCACTCAAAACGGTACAATTACCCTCACAGCCAGCCGAGAAAAAATTGCCGACGACAGCAGCGAAGCAAAACAAGAAAACACTTCTGAACCTGCGGCAAGTTCTCAATCTTCAATTGCTAGTAAAGAATTTTTAGTTGTTAATTGTACAGATACAGGAATTGGGATGACTCCCGACCAGTTGCAGCACATTTTCCAACCCTTTACCCAAGCCGACGCTTCCACTACCCGCAAGTACGGCGGCACCGGTTTGGGACTGGCAATCAGCCAGCGTTTTTGCCTAATGATGGGTGGCAATATAGCAGTAAAAAGTCAGGAGGGTGTTGGTTCTACTTTTACCATTCGCTTACCTGTTAATCCGCAAAATTACGGTGCATAACTGTTACACCGGCTCTGCCTGGAAACTAAAAATTACTAACTCCCAATTACCTTTGAATGCTTCTCGGATCGAGAGCATCCCGCAACCCATCCCCCAATAAATTAAACGCCAAAACAGTCAAAATAATCAGTATCGCCGGAGGCCAAACCAACCAAGGCTGCAAGACTAAAATTGAAGCATTAGTAGACAGGGATAGTAAATTTCCCCAAGAAGGATCGGGCTGTTGAATTCCCAAGCCAATTAAACTCAAAACCGACTCCGCCACAATAAAACCCGGAACCGCCAAAGTAGCAGAAATAATTACATAAGTAGCAGTTTGTGGCAACACGTGGCGGACAATAATATAAATTGGGTTAGCACCCATTGCCCGCGCCGCTTGCACAAATTCTCGTTGTTTAATTGACAGTACCTGACCGCGAATTACCCGCGCCAAACCCGCCCAATTGATAAATGAAGTAATCAGCACAATCAATATAAATCGCTGAGCACTTGTCAATCCTGGTGGCAATACTGCTGCTAGCGCTACTAATAAATAAAGACCGGGAATCGTCATCAATACTTCGGCGAAGCGCATTAAAATACTGTCAATCCAACTGCCGAAATAACCAGATATGCCTCCGATCAATAATCCCAATGGGAAAGAAATTGCTATGCCAACTAAACCGATGCTGAGGCTAATTCTGCTGCCGTGTACTAAGCGACTGAATTGATCGCGAGCTTGTTCGTCCGTGCCTAAAATGTTAATTTGACCTCCTCCTGTAGTACCAAACAAGTGCCTGTCTAGTGGCAAAACTCCTAAAAACTTATAGGGGGAAGCTTTGACAAACAAACCGATAGCAGAGGGTTTTTGCCAGTCTACAATTACCTCACGAGCGCCGGTATTAGCATCCACCGGGCCCTGAGTAGTCGGATAAACGTGGGGCCCGATAAAGCGCCCATCTTGGGTGCTTAAATAAATCTGAGTGGGCGGCAGCAATGAACCGTTTAATTGAGAGTCGTAGGGGTCGTAAGGTGCCACAAATTCGGCCAAAAGTGCGACTGTATAAAAAATTAACAGCAGCACGGCTCCCAACCGAGCTAGAGGATTGTTTCTAAGATTTTGCCACCATTTCATAAGTTTTTAGGTTTGAGGTTTTAAGTGGGCTAGTAATCAAAACTAAAGTTCTTTGTATAGACTTTAGTCTTTTCTTAATGGACTCAGCAGCCAAAAGTTAATTGCTGACTTATAAAAGTTTTCCCAACTGAATTACTTACTACAAACATTAGACTACTTTTGTTCATCTGCGAGCAAGATTATTCTACTTTCATCTTCTGGTATTTTCCCTAATTCCTCGCCGCTAAAAGGATTGTAGAAAAACGAGCCTGTTTGGGGTGGCAATTTGGGATTGAGTACAATTTCTACTATACTTTTTACTACTCCAGTGAGCGGAATTGCCAGGATAACTCCCAACAATCCTCCTACTCTACCTCCTAACAGCAAAGCTGTGAAAATAATTACCGGGCTTAATCCGGTGAGATTGCCCATGATTCGGGGAGCTACTAAATTATCCTTGATTTGCTGGAGACCGATCGCCACTACCAACACTTGCAGCGCCAGCCACCAATCAATAAACGCTACAATTATACTAACAGTGCCAATTCCCAAAGTTGCTCCAATAAACGGAATTATTTCCGTCAATCCTATAAATACCGCAAACAACAGAAAAAACGGAACTTGCAGCCACCAAAAAGCCAGAGTCAACGAGATGGCCATCAAGAGTCCCAGCAATAACTGTCCCGATACAAATCGCTGGAGGTTTCGCTGCAAAGTCTCTGTTAAAACATAGCGAATGTCTGGGGAAAAAATACTGGTCAAACCCTGCCAAACTCTTTGCCCGTCTAGGAGCATATAAAAGGAAATTACCACAATAAAAATCAAGTCCAAAAACCAGTTAACAGTACCGACAACTAAGCCTAAACTCGTACCGGCGAGCGCCTGCACTTGTTCCTGCACTTTCGCTGATAACTGCTGCTCCAATATTTGCACGTTAAACGGCAAATTGCGCTCGGCACTCCAGGCTTGAAATTCAGCTAGCTGCAGTCGCCCCGACTCCAGTAAATCCGGGAACCTCACCCCCAACTGGCTCGCTTGGCTGAACACGGGCGGCACAATAGTTAAACCGATTACTACTACTATCACACCCGCAGTTAAATAAACCAGTCCTGCAGCTACTCCCCGCGGCAAAAATACTTCCAGTCTTTTTACTGCATAATTTAATAAAAATGCAATGAGTCCCGCTGTTACTAAAATGCTGACCAGTTCCCCAACATAACTGACAGCAGTCAGGGTAAACCATCCCGTCACTAGCACTAGCAGCCAAGTAATTAGAAACTGTTGGATGGGAGAAAAAAGACTATTCATTTTGATTTTTTTTAAATAAAGTGGCACAATTTTTTCAGCAGATGTGCCGTATTATACAGTAAACACATGAGAGTAGAAGTTAGGAATAATCAGTTCAAGATTAGACTGAGTTTTCTCAGCATTGATAGATAGGTGACGACCAAACCACTTGGGGAGAGACAATGCCAGCCCGATCGCCCCGACGATCGCCCATCGCGCTAATATTCAGTATGCCCCGCACGCAGATCAAATTAAATATCGATCGCACAAACTCCGATCTATTCGCCATTGTAGGGTGAAATGACGCCGCACTCACCCAAAAGGGGGACGCGGGATTGCTGAGGCTATCCGCTAAAATGAATCAAATATAAAAACCGCAATCTTTCTTTACAATAAAAAAACCACAGGCTAATAGCGGCGAGAGGAACTACCGTGACCAATCAAGTTTTTTCAGAAGCGGAAGAAAAGCAACCCCTTACCCCCGTGGAGAGCGGGCACGACAGGAACTCAGCAGTGGATGTAGCTGAAAGTGAAGTCTCAGACAACTCTCACTGGCAATTCTCCGGTGAGGATGATGAACGAGAAGTTGCGCTGGAAGTTCCAGAAATCGAGGAGGAACAAGTTTGGGAACCAGAAGCAACGGAAGTTGGGCCCCCCAAAGAAATCAGGTGGCCTGCCTTGTTGGCGGGCGCAGGGATTGGCGTGGCTGCAACGTTACTAGCAGTAAAATTGACTGGGGGCAATCAGAGTTCGCCTCCTGCCGCTCCAATTCCATCGGCAACTCAGCAGGCAATGGCTCCGACGGTGACAGTGGCGCCTGTGGAATCTGCCCAGGTGGGTGAAACTCTGGAAGCGACGGGTACCGTGGCAGCCTATGACTTACTGCCAGTGCTACCACAAGCCAACGGTTTGCAAATCAAGCAGGTGTTAGTGAATGAAGGGGATGCGGTAGAAAAAGGTCAGACGATGGCGGTTTTGGACGATTCGGTACTACGATCGCAAATTGCCGAAGCCCTTGCGGGAGTACAATCAGCCAATTCTACGGTAGAACAAGCCGAAGCTCAGGTACAGCAAGCCGAGTCAGCCCAACAAGAAGCCCAAGCCGGCGTTGCTCAAGCCCAAGCTGGTGTAGAAAAAGCCATCGCTGACGCAGCGCAAGCCAAAACAGGCGTCGGGCAAGCAAGGGCAGGTGTAGAACAAGCTAAAGCTGGTGTCACTCAAGCTAAAGCCGGCATTGCCTCCGCTCAGGCTAAATTAGATCAAGCTCAAAGAGAAGTAAATCGCACCCAAGATTTGGCTTCTCAGGGAGTAATTAGTCGGCAAGATTTAGAAAGACGCAAGACAGAGCGGCAGACTGCTGTTCAAGACTTGAACAAAGCTAAAGCTGACTTGAATACAGCTTTACAAGAACAGAATAAAGCAGCAGAAGAAGTGCAATCTTCTCTTGCTAAAGTAGCTACGGCAGAAGCTAATATCAGTACGGCTAGGGCAGCCCTCAGCAGCGCTCGTGCTAAAGTGAATACGGCGGGAGCGAGTGTCAGCAGTGCGAGAGCAAATGTGGGAAATAACGCAGCAAGTGTCCGCAGCAATGATGCACAAGTCAAACAGTTACAAACTCAATTAGAACAAACTATTGTTCGAGCGCCGGATAGTGGTACTGTGGCTGAAAGAATTGGTCGAGTTGGCGATGTTTCTTCGGGAAGTCAAAAACTATTTTCGATTATTCGCGGCAACAAGCTGGAACTGCAATTGAAAGTACCGGAAAGTCAGGTTTCGCAAGTGCGGCCGGGAACAGCAGTGCAAATTACTTCGGATTCTGACAAGCGGATTAAGTTGTCAGGAACTGTGCGAGAGATTTCGCCGGTAGTTGACCCGCAAAATCGGCAAGCTACGGTGAAGATTGATTTGCCGGCAAGTGAGTTTTTGCGATCGGGAATGTTTTTGCGCGCATCCATTGCGACGGCAACGGCTCAAGGTTTGAAAGTCCCCGCTAAAGCTATTTTGCCGCAACCTGACGGCAGTTCTATTGTTTATAAACTTGTCGGCGAGGACAAGGTGCAGGCTCAACCCGTGGAAATAGGGGAAATTTCCGGGGGTGCGGTGGGCGATTTGACTGCTGCTAAGGTGGTGGTTAAAAAAGGTTTGAAGGCGGGCGATCGGGTGGTTGTTAGTGGCGCTGGTTTTCTTAAAGATGGCGCTGGGGTTAAGGTTGCTAAATAGTTATATCGATTCCGGTAGCACTCCTTATCATTGTTGACGGTTGACGGTTGACGGTTGATTGTTGACTCGATTTTATTATTGTGATGCAACCCCAATGAGTGTTGACTGTTGACTGTAGAAGGCGGGGTGGAAAAGCTCAATGGTTGAGTGTTAAATGTTGACTCGATTTTATTATTGTGATGCAACCGGAAACGATATCAGATGAGGAGATAAGATTAGAAATAATATCAATTGCGGTTGCGCCGGAATGATAGAAAATCCGCGCTTCATCGTCCTGATCAAGTCGAATTAAGCTGCCAACAAATAAGTCGCGCAATTTTCATTTTTTTGACTCACAATCAACAGTCAACAATCAACAGTCAACAATCACGAGATATCTGTTCGTAGCGGCAACCTCACGGTAAACGTTGCCCCTTGTCCCTCACCCGCACTTGTGGCAGTAACAGTACCGCCGTGGAGTTCTACTAAATGACGCACGATCGACAGTCCTAGCCCCAATCCAGAGTCTCTGCGAGAGTAGCTACTATCCGCCTGACGGAAGCGATCGAACACATAGGGGAGAAAATCAGGGGAAATCCCTTTACCAGTATCGCTAACTTGGATTTGAGCGATTCTATCCATGTAGTCTAATGCGATCTCAATTCTTCCTCCGGCTGGGGTGAATTTAATCGCGTTTGAAAGTAGATTCCACACCACTTGTTGTAAGCGACTGGGATCGCCCAAAATCTTTGGTTTTAAAGGACTTAGCCTGCATTCAATTTGAATATTTTTGGCTTCTGCGGCGAAACGAATCACCCCGATCGCATTTTCAACCAGTGGATTGATCTCAATTTCAGAAGCATTGAGCCGAAATTGGCCTGTGGTAATCCGCGAAACGTCTAAGATGTCATCGATGAGCTGGTTTTGTGCTTTGGCGGCGCGCTCGATCGTTTTTAGCGCCTCCTGGGTTTTAGCCTCGTCAAATTTTTTCAGGCGCAGCAACTGTGCCCAGCCAATCATCGCATTCAGCGGCGTCCGCAGTTCGTGAGAGAGGACGGACAAAAACTCATCTTTGACGCGGTTGGCCTCCTCAGCAGCCGCACGAGCCGATTGTTCTTGAATCCGAAGGCTGCGTTCTCTCTCGTACTGTTTTTGGTCGGTGATATCCTCGATCGCCAGCAGAATCATCTGTGTATCGCCAACCGGAGGCATTTTGCGGGCATTGAGCTGCATTATTTTATGCCCGATGTGTTCAAAGTCCTGCTCGACTTCAAAATCTTTAAACTGGGGACAGCCTGCCAGAATTTCTTTGAGGAGCGATCGCAACTTGGGAATATTCCACTGTCCATTACCGAGATCGAAAAATGAGCGGTGCTCTGTTTCGCTCGCCATCACCTGAAACGTCTCGTAGAAAGAACGATTGGCAGTGAGCGCCCGCAGATCGAGATCTAGCACTAGCAATGGTTCCCGCACGGTTTCCACGATCGTTTCGGCGTAATTTTTCGCTTCCATCAAATGCTGGGCGCTGACTTTTAGCTCGTTGATATCCACCAACATCAGCACAGCCCCATCAATCTTGTGGTCGAGCGTCCGGTAGGGTCGAATATGCAAATCGTACCAACGACCGTCTCGATCTTGAACCTCCTGAACTTTCAAATTGAGCGTGCGGATCACCCCTAAAATCCATTGCTCTAAGTCTGGTACTATCAACTTGTGAGTGATGTCGCTCAAACACCGCCCGACATCGGCAGAAATCAAGTTGAAGATGCCTTCAATTGCGGGAGTAAACCGGCGGATTCGCAGGTCATTTCCTAGCATCAGGATCGGAATATTGATGCTAGTCAGGAGATTTTCTAAATCGTTGCTCACCTCAGTCGATTCCAAATTGCGCCGCTGCAATTCGTCATTAATCGTGTTGAGTTCTTCATTTGTTGCCTGAATCTCTTCTTTCGCCGTTTCGAGTTCCTCATTCATGCTTTGCAACTCTTCGTTGCTCGACAAAATCTCTTCGTTGGCGGCTCTCAAATCTTGATTAGCGGCTTGATGTTCTTGGACGATCGCTCCGAGATGTTCCTTTGTCGTTTTCAGTTCCTGTAGCAGCCTTGCAATCTCCTCACTTTCACCCTGTGAAGCATCAGAGTTGACTCTCTCCTCGTTAGCAGCAGTAGGCATTCCAGAGATCGGGGACTCCTCTTGAAACAACACTAAAAAATAGTCTTTTGCCACAGCGCCGGCTTGGAATGGAATCACATTAATTCCGACCTGCCGGAGGCGAGTACCGTCTTTAAGTTGGAAGCCTGTCCGTGCGATCGGCTGCTTCTGATGTGAGGCTTCTTGAATTGCAGTACGCAGTTCCACGCGCAATCCTTCTTTTGCCATTCTCAGCAGGCTAAAGCTCGCTCTACCGGGAGCCGGTTCTAGGTAGGCATTTGTCTGTCCTCGAAATTGCAGAATCTCGCTGGCTGTATTAATCACGACCCCGACAGGGGCATAGTGATTCAAAACAATGCGATCGGCCTCTTTCTCCATTTCGATTTCCTCCAATCTTTCCGTGTGCTGGGCTGGTGGGTTGGGTGGTGTCAGAGGATAGTTGCTAGCATTTAAATCCATGCTAAGCCAATGCGTTACCTGTTTTTTAGTATAAATTTTATTCTTTTTATCGAATACCGCAAACAATATTGATGAAAACTCTCCAACCGTTTCCGAAGTGCCTAACAGCAAAAAGCCCGCGGGCCCAAGCCCATAGTGGAACATTGGCAGCAGTTTTTTCTGCAACAGGGGTGTCAGATAGATCAGCACGTTCCGACAGGTAATCAAATCCATCCGCGAAAAGGGCGGATCGGCGATCAGGTTTTGTCTAGCAAAGACGCAGAGTTCGCGCACGGGCTTAGCGATTTGGTATCCGCCCTCGACTGGGACAAAGAACCGATTTAGGCGTTCGGGTGAAATATCGGCGACTTGGGCATTGGTATAAAAGCCAGTGCGAGCGATCGCGATCGCATTTTCGCTGATGTCTGTGGCATAAATCTGAATCGGCAAGTTAGTAGATCGAGCTGCTAAAAACTCTAGCAAGCAGATCGCCATCGAGTAAGCTTCTTCACCCGTTGAACAGCCGGCAATCCAAATTCGGATCGGTTTTTTCGGCGATTTATCTTTGACGATTGCGGGAAAAACAGTGCTGCTTAAGGCCTCAAAGCTTTCTGGGTCGCGGAAAAAGCTGGTGACATGAATTAAGACATCGTGATACAGCGCCGTTAGTTCTGCCGGGGTGTTTTGGAGATATTCGGCATAATTTTCGATCCGTTCGAGCTTGTAGAGCAACATCCGCCGATGTATCCGTCGCTTCAAGGTGGTTTGCTTGTAGTGAGTAAAGTCAACTCCTGTAGCCGCCCGCAGCAAACTGTAGATCAAGGTGATCGCATCTTCGCTTGCGATCGCATCTTCGCTTGCGATCGCATCTTCGCTTGCGATCGCATCTTCGCTTACGATCGCATCCTCGCTGCTGGTCGATTCTGTCGAAGGCAGATCACTCATGTAGGGATGACGGCCGATCTCTGCTATTTTATAGGCTATTTTTTGCGGTGGCAAGATAAAGTCTACCTGACCCGTAGCCACCGCAGTATTCGGCATACTGCTAACTTGTGCCGTATCTTCACATTGGGCAAAAGTAATACCGCCTGCGGCCTTAATCGCTTTTAACCCTTGGGCACCATCGCTATCGCCCCCGGACAAAATGACGCCGATGGATTTGTTCCCCCGTTCTTCGGCGAGGGAAAACATAAAAATATCGACGGACATAAATACCCCCTTTCGTTTGCCGCGAGGCGTTAGCTTCAGCACTGATCGCTCGATGGTCATGCTGAAATTCGCGGGGATAACGTATACCTGATTCGGTACTATGAGCATCCCATCTGTCACCTCATGCACGGGCATCAGGGTCGATCGAGCCAGAATCAAACTCAACCCACTTCCCTGATTCGGCAACATATGCTGAATTATTATAAACGCCATGCCGGTATCGATCGGCAAATGGCTCAGTAATTGGATAAAGGCCTCCAATCCACCCGCAGATGCTCCTATTGCGACTACAGGAAATAAATCGTTTTGATTGTTGTGCGGCTTTCTATCAGTTTTGATACCAGCTTTAGGTCGAGATTTCTTGGGATACTTATTCTGACTCATTTTTTTGACCAGATAGCTTCCTGGCGGCGTAATATAGTTATATTGCCTTTATTTTTAATATATATATATATATATATATATATCAAAATGGATAATGAGTCATCTACCTGCCGATATAATCTCTACGCGAACTCGGTCGGCGCGCTCAATCGATTTTAAAATTCTTATTTGGGATTGCGAGCTTTCCTAGTGGGGGACAAGATTGAAACGGGAAATCCCGTATAAATTATGCTAATTGTACTGTTAAAAGTGGACAATCAGTGAACTTTCCAGATTCTGCGATCGTAGCAATTTTATGAATGTTTGCGATCGAGTGGAGTTCCCTAAATGCGGCAACTCCTCAATAAACTTCCAACCGGAATCTTTTGGGATCTTCTCAAGCATTGGCGATCGGGAAAAGCTGTGGGGAAACAAAACAGTACAATTAAGTAGCTCAACCTAAAAAAACATAACATCCTACAGAACCGCAATTAATCTCGTTTTTAGCCAGGTTGTGGCGAGCGCAAATTCGCTACCGCCCCGTCGAGGTAAACTATCTCTGAATTATTTTCTCACAGCTTCATCACTGCTTGCTGGGGCATTTTTACCTTTTGATTCATTTCCAGAGTATCGTCGATTAGCCGTTGCCAATATTGCTTGAACTCAGCAATTGCTCCCTGAACTTCTTCTGGTGTTGAAGTTTGAGGCTGTTAATTTGCAGACACACTCTAATAACTTAATTTTTTGTTATTTTCCCAAAATCCGGCACTTTTTGCTAAAATCTTAAATAAAAGTAACAAAAATATATGGAAATTGGCTGAGGGAAATTAGGGAAATCCCAGCAGCGCTGCAAAGTTCGGATTCTCAAGACAGGCTGCGGGCGGGTAAGGGCTGTGAGAAAGGGCGATTCTGCGGTGGCGCTACCGATGTTGCTGAGGAAAGTGAAGGATGGGGAGTTTATGGTGCGATCGATCGTGGCGATGGGATGGCTGCAAACTCAAACTGCGGAAGCTTTGGCGGCGCTGTTAAAAATGACGCAGTTCGATCGCGCGATCGGAATGTGCGATCCGAAGCCGCTAACTCTTTGTCAATGTTCGGAAGCGAGGCGATAACATTTTGCACCGCCACAGCATTGGTGACAAGTTAAGACTGTAAGTCTTTTGTCAAGAGGCTTTTAGAGAATTGTTGAAAAAAAACTGGTCAGA
>NZ_JAUPTE010000102.1:0-20162 GCF_036701705.1 Microcoleus sp. w1-18aA5
AAAAAATGGTGTAATGCTTGATGATTATCTAGCCCTATAACTTTCGCTATTGATGGTAGTGTTTTGCGTTTTATGTCTGATATCATACCGACATGTAAGTACTTAAAAGCTTCAAAGCTCCTAACTTCTGGAAATATGTTTTGATAAATTTGACAGTATTCATCTATAAATTTGACTGTGGGTACTGGTTGACGAGGCTCTACCATAGGACTGGCAATGCTTTTGAGGTGTGTCACTGCTTATACTACCACGAGAGTGACAAAAGAGGGTTAATAGAGAATCGGCTGCATTGGGTTAAAGATGTGACGTTAAATGAGGATAACTGCATCCATCGAGGTGGCAATGCACCTGCGAACTGGGCAATGGTCAGACAATTTTTACTATTTCTAGCTCGGATGCTCGGTACAAATACACTTCCTGAAGCTTTAAGATTTATGGCCAATCAACTTGAATATGTTAGCGAATTACTTTTCGGTTTATCTCATCAAGACCAACCAATTAAATCTGGCGCGTGCTCGTCAGCAAATAGCCTTTCCCCACTGGTTTACTCTTTTGACAATTAATCCACCCTGCTACTTATTGAGCCGATACCGCTAAAATATGCTCAACTAGAAATTTTCGCCACACTACTTACCCCGCTATTCTTTCGCCCTTTCCCCACAACTTCCTCATCCGCTGCTGCAATTCCATCTAAAGCTCGATCGCCCGCCGCCTCTGACAACAAGTGAATTTGAATTTGATCCAACCGCGGCCCGCACACAGAAACAACCGTAAGTTCCACATTTTCTCCGCGCCAAACTTCCCCCACTGCCGGCATTCTTTGCAACTGATAACTCAGAAAACCTCCAATTGTCTGATATTCGTCAGTTACTGGCAGATCCACATTCAATATTTGATTCACATCATCTAAATTTAACTGCGCTTGCACTAAATAAGTGCGATCGTCCAATACTTGCAAAGCAATTTCTTTGCTGTCGGGCGACTCGTAGCTGCGGCCGATAATTTCGGCTATCAAATCCCGCAGTGTAACTAACCCGGAAATGCCGCCAAATTCATCGACTACGATCGCAATTTCTTCCGACGAACTCTGCATCAAAGGCAGCAGTTCCCCCAGCAGCATCATCTCCGGTACAAACCTCACCGAACGCATCCAAGGTAAAATTGGCGTATCGGGAGATAGCAAACCTTCAGCTAGGGGTTTTGCCAGTTGTTTGAAACCAATAATGCCGATAATGTCGTCTAAAGAATCTCCCGTCATGGGATAGCGGGAATGGTGAGAAATCGCCATTTCGTCGAGCAAAGTTTGAAAGGTTGCCGTCTTGGGAAGTGCGACAATGCTAGGCCTGGGCACCATTACTTCTTCTACCCAAACTTCGCCAAATTCAAACACGTTGTTGAGCAATTCTCGCTTTTCTGCTTCCAAGCCGCTGGATTCGCTGGAGGTAGCTATAATTAATTGCAATTCTTCGGGAGTAACCGGCCGGTGCCTTAGATCGTATTCGATGCCCGCAAACCGCAAGAGCGATCGAGTAGATTGATTGAGAAACGACACAAAGGGCTTGAACACACGGGCAATCAATAAACTCGGAGGCCCTAAACTTCTGGCTAGCTGTTCGGAATGCAGCAACGCTACAGATTTGGGAAAAAGTTCGCCCAGTACGATTTGCACGTAAGCTAGCAACAAAAAAGTTACTATTGATATGCTAAAAGAATGGGCGATCGCCGACTTGATGTAAATTGGCAGCGGCAAATAGCCGATCGACATTCGGACTAGCACGGCGATCGTACTTTCCCCAATCCAGCCGAGAGCTAAACTAGAAAGAGTTATTCCCAACTGCATTGTCGAGAGCAATCGCTCAATACTTTGCTGCAAAGATTGCACAGTTAAAGCTGCCACATCGCCAGCTTCCACTAACTGATTGATGCGCGATCGGCGTACCGTCACCATCGAAAACTCAGCCGCCACAAAAAAAGCATTGATCGCAATCAGCAACAGCACTGACAGCAACCGCGACAGCACCTCTGTCCAACTCATCGCGGGTAAATCAGATATGTCCTGCACTCTCGCCCCTAAAAGTGACACAATGCTCCCTAAAAAAACTTTCTCGATCAAACGTGAGAATCCCTTTGGAGGTTTTGCTCCTTTTGTTTTACTTCGCCACTGGAATGCCAGATATTTGCAACTGAAGTTTTTGACCTGGATAATCTGTCAGCGTCAGCGAAACTTCCTTAGCATTTTCCAGCAAAGCTGTGGGAATACTCACCGTACCGTAAAACACCTGCCCGTTGGGGGGCAGTTCCGACGGCAAATCCTCGGCAGTCGCGCTCAGGGCCCTGCCACGATCGTCAGTGACGTTCAAGAAACTGTAGAGAAACCTCACAGCTTGCGAGCCTTCATTTTTCATGCTCACGTCTAGCAGCATGGAATTGTTGCGCTGACTGGCCGCGCTCACTTCCAGGGTTATTCCTCCGTCGCGACTGTTCAGGGGAAACTTGGCGCTAGCATTTTGTGCAGCCGGTTTTTTTGCCGCGGCTGGTTTAGAGCTTGCCTTCTCTGTTTTAGTATTTGCCCCGGCCGTTTTTTCGGGATCGCGACCTTCTACCCGTGCTTTGACGGTTGTGAGAATGTCTTTTTCTTTCAAAATGCTCACTTGGTCTTTACTAGCCGTCTTTCCAGGCTTGCCGTTGCCAGCATTGTTGCTGGGACGAACATCGGGTTGAGTCGTTCCTTGCAAGGCTTCGCGACCTATAGTAAATCCCCAAACAGAACTCGTCACGCCTGCTCCAAACATGAGAGCGAGCAGAATTAGAGTCAGAACTACCGTCGAATTCACTGCCATTGCCTATAAGTTTATGCCGAGTCCTAGAAACTGCTTGGCCCGGTCGATCGGCTTGCCTAACATTGGCTAACAGGCGATCGGGACTCAGCAGATCTAAAGATTTTGATTTTTGTTCTCTAGTTCTAGCACGGACTGAGAAATTATGTTATAATTCATTTTCAGTTAGGTCGAACAAATCGACTTAACGGCAGTTGGCCGAGCGGTTTAGGCAGCGAACTCATAATTCGCCCCAGGCAGGTTCAACTCCTGCACTGCCGATTTTTCATAATTTAGGACGCTCAGCGCGCGAAAAACCCCGTTTCTTCCCAGAGGCTTGCTTACCCAAAAGCCCCTATTCTGGTAGAAACCGGGTTTTTTACGTTGTCAGCGGGCGGAAACGAAGTATTTTGCTCGGTGATGGACGCAAAAAGTGGCTTGACGCGCTAGTTACAGCGCACCCTAAGTAGTTTATTTAGCTGGACTTTGTTTAACAGTCATTTGTGCCCAATCTAAAATCTAAAATCTAAAATCTAAAATCCTATTATCCCTTAATTAACTCCACTCCGTCGCGCCCGTCGAGATCTTGAACGTAAACCTTAACTTGTTCTTCCTTTGCAGTCGGCAACTTTTTACCCGTAAAATCTGGCTGAATCGGTACTTCTCGGTGGCCACGATCGACTAATACCGCTAACCAAATTTTCTCCGGCCGCCCGTAATCGTTTACCGCATTCAAAGCTGCTCGACTCGTTCTGCCTTTATATATAACGTCATCTACCAACACCACGGTTTTGCCCGTCAAATCGAAAGGAATTTCTGTCTTAGCCGGTGTCCGCATCGCAACTCGATCCAAGTCATCTCGGTAAAAGGTAATATCCAAAGCGCCCACGGGTACTTTGACTTGTTCGAGCACTTCAATTTGATCTGCCAAAATTTGAGCTAAAGGCACTCCTCTACTATGAATGCCCAACAGCACTAACTCCGAGGGGTTCCCTGATTTTTCGATAATCTGGGAAGCGACGCGCGTGAGAGTGCGCCTCACTTCATCAGGGGATAAAATTTCGATAATTTTAGTCATGGGTTGCTGCGAGCTAATTGTTGGCTGTTGGCATATCGAACAATTGGAGATTTTAGATTTGAGGTTTTAGATTGACTTGACAGAGGAATCTAGGGGTTTGAACAAAGGTCAATCGATTTTAGATTTTAGATTTTAGATTTTAGATTTTAGATTTTAGCATTGACCCCACGGATAAATTCGGGGGCTTGTTGATCGGATACAGGTTTTTTATTTCTGGACGGATGAATCCGGGGGCTTGTATCCTGGATGCTTTGGGTCAAAACTTTTTTTGCTTCTGTCGGTGGCTTATATCTGTCTTCTGCTGGGCTTACCCAGAACGGATGAAAAGCAGATGCTGCGATTGCAATGCTTGGAGCGCGAACAATGACAGAAATACGTTATTTATGTCTCCTGGACTGTTCGGATGAGGTCATCAGTTAGCGGCTCAAACATAATAAGGTATAAAAAAGCAATGATAGTCCCAACCAAATCAGAAAGCAATACCGAGTTAATTGCAATGCTTGGCAAATTAGCGGCGCTGTGATAGGGTGATCCGGCTCGCCTAACAGCGGTTTGTGTTTGAGAACTCCGCGATAGGAATTAGTACCTCCTAGTTGTACTCCCAAGATGGCGGCGTAAACGCACTCGCTCCAACCGGAATTGGGGCTGGCATCTTTAACAGCATCTCTCTGACAAATTTGCCAAATGTAAATCGGTTTGCCCGATATAACGGCTAAAGTAATCACTGTTAGCCGGCAAGGAATCCACGTCAGCACGTCTTCTAGTTTGGCGCTAAACCATCCTAAATCTGTGTATGGGGCTTCTTTGTAGCCGATCGTAGAATCTAATGTGCTGGCTGCTTTGTAAGCGATCGCCAAGGGGACTATAGCAGTCGCCCACATCGAGTTAGGATCGATCGGCGAACCGGTAACACTTAATAATAGATGCGGCAGAGCGAACCCAAGTAAGGCATAAAATAGCGGTGCTGTCACGCCATCGACTGCATTCTCTGTTACAGTTTCTAACAATGCTCGCAGAATTTCTGGCTCGGATAAGTTTTCGGTATCCCGGCCGACGTAAAGGCTCAACCTTTCTCGCGCCTTGACTAAATCTCCAACATTTAAAGGTGCTAGCACATCCTCTGCTGCCGCCCTCAAACTGCGACCGGCAAAACAGCTTGCCAGCAAAATGGTCTGTATGGCAATACCTAAAACAGGATGCACCCAACTAGCAGCTTGGACGATCGACCAACTGACAGTATAACTGCCTACAATCAGCCCGATCGCTAGTATTGTACCAGCACATCGTAGCAGCAGTTTGTGCCGATCGCCAGCGGGACGATCCTCTGCTTCAGGCATTTTGCCTGCGGGATTATTCCATATATTAAAGACAAGTCGAGTATAGCGGTCAATCGCCCAACCCATCGCCTGCACGGGATGTGGCCAACCCCAAGGATCGCCGATCGAATAATCCAACACCGCAGCTAAAATCAAAACAGGAAATTCATCCGGCATCATTATATATTGTGTCAAACTTGATAGTCCGTCAATCGATTTTAGATTTTAGATTTTAGATTTTAGATTAAGGAATTGAAGAAAGCGACCCCACCGATCAATCCGGGGACTTGCGATGGGGAGCGAGGAGGTTTTTTCTCGCTCCACGGATGCCTCCGGGGACTCGAAGCATCTTCCTTGATTGTCAGAGCAGGAGCAATCGCCCCAGAGAGCAGATTTTAACTCCTGCTACCCTTGCAGACTTTGATTTTTTGAGGGGCGATTTTATTGTAGAAGGAAGAAGGAAGAAGCAATAAAGGCAAGGGTTTGAGCAATTCAAAACCTCATCATCATCAGGCGTGGTTGCTCTAACTGCTGAGATTAGTTTAGTCGCCGAGCAAGTGTACGTTCTCCTCCCAATTAACACCGTCAAAGGGTAGGATCTGAAAGTGTTCGATGGCATCTGAGTCAAGACAACGGACGTTGACATCGAAATGATCGGGATGCGATCGGGGGCGATAGAACGAGTGAATGCCGCAAATTCCGCAGAAAGTATGTTGAGCAGTTCCTGTATTAAATGTATAGGTGGTCAAAACATCTTGGCCACTGAGCAAGGTAAAACGTTCCGGCGGCACAATGAGGTGCAAAAATCCCTTCTTTTTGCAGATAGAGCAGTTGCAATCTGATGCTTCGTGTTTGTCAACGGCGACACGGAAGCGGACAGCTCCGCAGTGACAGCCACCAAAGTAAGTAACAAGTGTTGCGTCCATGTGTGCTTGCTGGCGATCGAATGAATGAACTTACCATTTAAATGATAAAGCTAGTTTCTTCGCCAAGAGCCGCTTGCCAACTGCGGACATCATAGTATAAGTCTTCGAGGGAAATACTGTACAGCGCTTCGGCAAGTTTTTTGTGCAATCGGTTCCACAAACTGAATGTTACCCAGTCCTCTGCTTGCGTCGCGTCGGGAAAATGTCGAGGTAAAGGTTCAATAGTTTCACCTACAGCCTCTAAGATTTGTCCTAAAGAGATTTGAGCGGGCTGGCGGGCCAATTGATATCCTCCTTGGGAACCCCGAACAGATTGGACTAAACCGGCTCGTCGCATTTCAATCAGCAATTTTTCTAGATACGGAGCAGGTAACTCCTGTCGCTTCGCTATCGATTTCACCGATGTCGGGCCATAGCGAGGTTGCAAACTTAGATCCAGTAATGCTTTGACACTGTAGTGTCCGCGTGTGGTTAACTTCATGGGATTTTAAGAGCGGGGCAAATATTCAGCTAGCTGATAGCTGATAGCTTATGCTACCGAGTTTAGAGATTGCTCGCATCGGTTGCAGCTACTCCTCAAGAAATACTGCAGGTTGTTAAAAATATTTAGATAATAGTGGTTAACAATTGAGCCGATCGGTGTAATATAGTTTTACGACCAGCTATAAAGCTAAAGTTTCTTGGTCAAACCAAAAACCAACCGAGAAAAAATCCGTACACCAGTTGAATATTTCAGGACTCAGTAAATGGCTAAAAAGAAAAATATCGAACCCCTTGAAGGCGAAGATCTGATCAAAAAGGTCAAAGACCTAGAGAACCTTACCAAGGAAGAAAAAGCTAGAGCCTGTGGCTACTACACCGTTACCAAGAACGGCGTAGAACGGGTCAACATGATGAAATTCCTCAATGCGCTGATTGATGCAGAAGGCATTCAGCTAGACGGGAAGCAAAACGGCAATGGACGTGGCGGACGCTCTGCCAGCTATCGGATTAGCGTTCAATCTAACGGCAACTTACTGATTGGAGCTGCCTACACCAAACAGATGGAACTCCAGCCAGGAGATGAATTTGAAATCTCTCTGGGACGCAAGCACATTCACCTGCGCCAAATTGATCGAGAAGAAGAAGTAGCCTAGGCCTTTACGACTTGCTTTGACTTCTTGCTTGAACAGGTTGGTTTGACTTCAAGCATTGACTGCAAGCAGACAATTGGCTCTGAAATCTTTTTGTGAGCCTCAAATAGTATGGCTTCTATAGATGGCAATGGCTCGACAACAGCCACTGCCACTACTTTATATTTTCCGAGAATACCTATTCTCGCCCCTCGCTCTATCCGTTTGGACAAGCGGGGGATTTTCCGCGTAGCTGTTAAAGAGAAGTTCGGCAACGGATTGTGCTACCGGATGTAACGGATGTAACGCATGGATGTTCACCAAGGGATTGTATAGCGGATTTAACGGATGAATGTTGAGTTTCGATGGTCGAGGTTCCACGCAAGAATCAGGTTTGGTTGAGCTAGGAAACTCACGAAAGCAAGAAAATGGCGGAGGTATTCTCAGCTAACAGTGCGTCATACTCGTTGAAAAAAAGAGTGCAACTGTAGCGAAGCTCGAAAGCAAGAGCTTCATCATTCATTCGGAATTATTTAATCTAAAATCTAAAATCTAAAATCTAAAATTGTATAAGTCTCGTGCTTGCTCGTGATTTGTGTCTGTATGCGAGGGGTTTTGAGGGCAAGGAAACACCTCGATCGCCCCGTCAGAGTGAAATTACAGGCTGGAACAGTTAAAGTGTTAGGGAGCAATTAGCCATCAGCCTATGCCGTTGCCCCGATTCGCGAGTAAAACTTCTCAACACCAAACAAAAATCTCCCTGCGTCACCTTCTAGTGGCATCTTTTGTGCTGCAAATTGTCGCCGTAGTCGGGATTGTCGGGTATCTGTCCTTTCGCAACGGAGACAAAGCAGTCGAAGAACTCGCGGATAAATTGATCGCGGAGACGGGAAAGAGAGTTGAAGAAAAGCTGATTTCTTTTCTCGAACCTACCCAGTGGGTAAATCAACTTAACGCTGAAGCGATCGAGCGCGGTGAATTAAACTTACAGTTAGAAAAGCCGCAGCCTCGGGGAGAGAAGTTCCTCTGGCAGCAAATGCGCTCGTTTAAAAGCATTCAGTGGATTTCCCTCGGTGCGGAAAAATCAGGAGAATATCTCGGAATTTGGCGCAACCCCACGGATAACAGCTTGCAAATTGTCGCGGCAAACAAGTCTACCAAGTTTCAGAGCATTTACTACGCTACAGACAGCCTAGGCACTCGCACCGCTAAATTAAAGGCAGAACCCAGAACCTACGATGCCCGTCTCCGTCCCTGGTACAAAGAAGCTGTCGCAGCTAATAAACCGATTTGGACGAGCATTTATCCGGGTTTTAATCCTGGGACTGTTTTTATTGCTGGCAGCCAACCGATTCGCGATCGAAATGGTAAATTGCTGGGAGTTTGTGGCGTAGACTTTTCGCTTTCGGAGCTTGAGCAATATCTGCATCGCATTAAGCTTAGCAAAACGGGACAAATTTTCGCGATCGAACGATCTGGCTTGCTGGTTGCCAGTTCGAGTCAAGAATCACCCTTTAGGAAGATGTCTGGAAAGCAGCAACTGCAGCGGGTGAATGTTTTAGACAGCCAAACTCCTGTCATTCGCACCGCAGCTAAATATTTGTACGAACACTTCGGGGGGTTTGGCGACATTAAGCAGCGGCAGCAACTGAAATTTAGCCGAGATGGGAAGGAATATTTTGTGGAAGTGCTGCCTTTTTCTGATGTTTACGGTTTGAACTGGCTGATTGCGATCGCAGTTCCCGAATCCGATTTTATGGGGCAAATTAACAAAAATACGCGCGCTACAATTTTACTTTGTTTGGCGGCGCTGCTGCTATCGACAATTGCCGGAGTGCTGACGGCGAGGTGGGTAACGCTGCCGCTGCTGCGGCTCAACGAAGCAGCTAAAGATATTGCCGCCAGAGAGTTTGATCGCCCTGTTACTGTCAGTAGGCTTGAGGAAGTCGGCGAATTAGCCCAGTCTTTTAACGAGATGGCAGCTCAACTGAAACAGTCTTTTCAAGCTTTGGCAGAAAGTGAAGAAAAATTTGCCCAACTGGTAGAAAATTTGCCTGTTGGAGTCTCGGCGATGAATCCGCGCGGCGCAGTTATTTTCATGAATTCGGCGGGTGAGCAGATATTGGGTAGAGGAGAAATGCCCGATGCTACCGCACAAGAGCTACCACAAGCTTATCAAATTTATATAACAGGCACTAATCAACTGTACCCTGCCGAGCAAATGCCGTTTGTGCGGGCGTTGAGTGGCTTCGAGGTGATTGCGGAAGATATGGATATTCGCCGAGACGGGAAAAATATTCGTTTGGAAGTGCGAGCGCTGCCGGTGTTTGACGGTGCGGGGAATATCCTTTATGTTCTTACTGTGTTTAAAGATATCACGGCTCGCAAACAGGCAGAGCAAATATTGGCTGACTACAACCGTACTCTGGAAATTGAAGTAGTCGATCGCACGATCGAGCTAGCCTCGATCAATGCCCGCTTGCAGCTCGAAATTGAGGAGCGCAAGCAAGCTGAAAAAATTATCCGTCAAGAGCGCGACTTTAACTTAAAGATTATCGAAAATTCCCCGATTTTTTTTGTGGCGATCGACTCTGAGGGTAAAATCCTGCTGGCGAATCACAGTATCCTGGAAGCGGTGGGCTATACTGCCACAGAAGTTGTAGGCAAGGATTACTTAGCGACATTTGTACCCCCAAGCGATCGAGCCGGATTACATTCAATTTTTACGGGCGTAACAGCGCGGGAGCAAACGGTTAACGAACATCGCATTCTCACTTCTGACGATCGAACTTTGTTAGTCGAGTGGTACGGCACACCGGTGCTCGACGAAGGTGGCAGCCTCGATTTTTTGTTTGGATTTGGGATTGATATTGGCGATCGCAAACAAGCACAATTAGCCTTGCAAAAAAGCGAAGCTCTGTTTCACAAATTAGCGAACACTGTTCCCGGAGAACTTTACATATTCGTGCAGCATCCCGACGGCTCAGTCAAGATGGAATATATCAGTCCTCTATGCCGAGAAATTCAAGAATTAGAGCCGGAGGAAATCCAGAACAACTCTGCTTTACTCTACGAACAAATACACCCGGACGATCGCTCCAGCCACTTCGAGGCATTTGTCAAAAGTGCCACTGATCTAGAACCATTTTCCCACGAGTGGCGGATTGTGACAGCATCGGGAAAACTCAAATGGCTGCAAGGCTATTCTCGACCAGAATTGCGCGAAAATGGAGATATTGTCTGGCACGGCATAATCATTGATACGAGCGATCGCAAACAAGCAGAACAAGAACTTCAGCAAGCTAAAGAAGCCGCAGAAGCTGCCAACAAAACTAAAAGCCTCTTTCTCGCCAACATGAGCCACGAATTGCGAACCCCCCTCAACGCCATTCTCGGCTTCGCTCAATTAATGGAACCAAGCGCTAATTTAACTTTGCCGGAACAAGAAAATATCAAAATTATTCGCCGCAGCGGAGAACACCTGCTTCAACTGATCAATCAAGTTTTAGACTTATCTAAAATAGAAGCTGGGCGCATGACACTCAACGCCAAAGTTTTTGACTTTTACCGCTTGCTGGGGGATGTGCAAAATATGTTTCAGATTCCGGCGGCAAATAAAGGATTGCAATTAATTATTGACTGCTCTTGCGATGTCCCCCAATACGTGCAAACTGATGATATTAAGCTGAGAAAAGTGCTGATCAACATCTTAGACAATGCGGTTAAATTTACCGAAACAGGTTCAGTTTCCGTCACAGTATGGCACAAACAATTAGGAATCAATAAGCCTACCACAAACTACTTAAATATTGGAGAACCTCAAAAAACTATTTTTATTGGGTTTGAAATAGCCGATACAGGAGTTGGTATTTTCCCGAAAAAATTAGAAAACCTATTTGAATTATTGGTGCAAACTTCATCAGAAAAGCAAGTTCAAACAGGTACGGGTTTAGGATTAAACATCAGCCGCGAGTTCATAAGATTAATGGGCGGCGACATTACCGTCGAGAGCGAAGTGGGACAAGGGACGGTCTTCAAGTTTGATATTCAAGTTGTTACCGCAGTGGGTGCTGGTGAAGTCATCAATAAATATGTTGAAGTCAATGATTTATCGCAGAGTTCAAGTATGCTACAAGAAAAAATATCTGATAGTGCTGCAATATTTACGCTGGACTCCAAGCCAAAAGTTTCCCCAGAATGGACGAGGAATCTAAAACAGGCAGTTCGTGAGGCTGACTTCGACTTGATTGCCACAACTATTGAGGAAATCGGCAGCGATAATGATGTTTTTGCGGAAGTTCTGAGGAATCATCTATATAATTTTGATTATCAAAAAATACTAGATTTGATTGCTGAAATTGAGCTGTAGATTGCTGAGTTTTCGGGTGCGGCTAAGCTCACCTTATCTATAAAGTAGCTGTTCTGCATTGATGCTCCCAAAACAGTTATTTTAGCGACTGCCACAATAGTCATGATACGGCATAAAATCCTCGCTCAGATGCTCAATACACTCCGATAATTATCATGCTTGATTTGCTGCTAATAATTGAGTGTTTGAATTGACTTTTTTCAAGCTAGAGTTAACCCCCCCGATCGCCCTTTTGGTAAGGGGAAATCGAGGGGGTTAACTCTTATTTGTCAAGTATCGGAGGATATCAAGCAGGGTTCGCTTCGGCTCGTCTTTGTAACAGGCGGGCAATTTCAGCTTTTTCTACAAGTCCGACGAGGACACCATTTTCGCGAATGACGGGGAGTTCTTGTACTTTGAGTTGTTCCAGAAGGGTGACGACTTCGAGGAGGGATAATTCTGGTTTGACTGTTGTGGAAAATTCGATCGGCTTCAGGAGTTCTTTAACCAAAACTTCGGGCCAGCGTCCGGTAGGAATGGTTTTGAGGTCATCAAGGTCGATCGCACCTACCAATTGTCCGGCATCATCTGTTGCCAGGAATCTGCGCCAGGTTTGAGTGCTACCGATCACGTAGTTGTTGGCAAATTCTCTGAGGGACAAGTCTTGGGAGACGATCGGACTTTCGGGGGTAACAGCATCTGCGGCTGTCAGGCCTGCCAGTTGATTTTGGACTGTGGCATATTGGGCAGATTGACCGGCATTTTGCAGTAAGAACCAACCGATTACTAGATTCCAAATATTGCCAAAGATGCCTGTAGCAATGGCAATCCAACCAATTATTTGACCAACGCGACTAGCAAAAATTACACCTTTGTAAGGGTTGCCAGTAATTTTCCAGACGATTGCTTTGAGGATGTTGCCGCCGTCGAGGGGCAAACCGGGAATTAAGTTAAATAAGGCTAGAACTAAGTTGATGGAAGCTAAAAGTCCGACGATGGCCGCTGCGGGGCCTGTGAGACCAGCACCGATGCCGATCGCTGTTAACAAACCGGATAAAAATAAGCTAACCAACGGGCCTGCAATGGCTACCCAAAATGCTTCGGCTGGGGTTTTAGATTCTCTTTCTAAATTAGCCAGTCCGCCAAACAGAAATAGCGAAATCGATTTCACGCCAATTCCCTGTTTAATGGCTACCCAACTGTGTCCTAATTCGTGGGCTAAGACGGAAGCAAATAACAGTAACGCTGTGAATAATCCCAGCATCCAGGGCGCTACGGGGCCCAATGTGGGAAACAGGGCAGCTAATGCGCCGCCGTACTGCCAGGTTACTAAACCCAGAACTAAAAACCAAGATGCGTTGACAAAGAAGGGAATCCCAAACAGGTTGCCGACGCGAAATGTACCGTTCATAATGGCTACCTCTGATTTTACGAATGAGAGGTTTTTCTCTCTGTCTCCTTATCGTAACGAAACGTAACGGCGATGTTAATGCTTCAATTAGGGTGTTATCCGTCTGTGGAGGTTCGGTTTGCTGAATAATTACCGCCGACTGCGGTTTTGCCCGCTAGGGGTTAAATATTCTTATCTCAAAACGGAAGTTTTTGCTATGAGGCTTGAGGAGGATATCTTTTTTAATTTTCTGTTTTTGTTTTCAGTCGGTTTTAACTCAAATCTTGCACCTCTGTCATGAACAGACAAGATGCCTGTTCCACAAAAATTAAATGTTCTTGTGGCCCTTGCTCCTAGCCCGCCCGTAAAAGCTTTATTGAGAATGGTGCAACCTCTCAGTTTTAACGGAATGCCAGCTTTGAGACGGAGAAGTAATTCATGGCGGACTATTACACCTGTGGCAAGATCGCAGTTTCAAGCAGGTTTAACTATAATGACTTACCCTAAGAATAGTTTTGATCCTGATAATTATGCCAGAATCTTTTTTGCTCGGCCGGCTGCTACTGCAATTCAACAGCGAAGTCGCTGATATCATTACAGACTTATCCGCTGTCGCTTCAACTCCAGACGGCCATTTGTGGCTGGGTTCCGATGAGACGACTTCGATCGAGCGTTTGTCGCTTGTCGCGCCTCATATTTTTGGAGAACATCAAAGATTTGCGATCGCAGATTTTATCGATCTACCTGGAAAATGCGAAATCGATATCGAAGGCATGGATTTCAGCAGCGATTATCTTTGGCTGGTCGGTTCTCACAGCACAAAACGCAAAAAAACTAAAGGCAAAGACGCCGACAAAGATATTGAAAAATTAGCACAAATCGAGACAGAGGTCAACCGCTATTTGCTGGCGCGCATTCCTATGAAAGACGGGATTTTGTGCGAGTCAATTTCCCCTTCAAACAATCCCGAAACCAAACTTAAAGCGGGATGTCTGCAGCGGACAGAAACAGGCAATTTGCTGACAGAGGCGCTCAAAGAGGACAGCCACCTCGGCTTGTATTTATCTGTGCCGATTCCGAGTAAAGAAAATGGCTTTGATATTGAAGGGTTGGCGGTGCGGGGCGATCGCATTTTGCTCGGTTTGCGGGGGCCGGTGCTGCGGGGTTGGGCGATAATTTTAGAAATAGAAGTTGAAGAGGCAGAACCGGGAGTTTTAAGGCTTAAGGAAATTGGGAAAGGAGGGAAATTGTACAACAAACATTTTCTTGATTTAAACGGTTTGGGGGTGCGAGAATTGTGCTGGAATGGGGAAGATTTGATTGTTTTAGCCGGGCCGACGATGACTTTATCTGGGGCGACGAGGGTTTTTCGGTTGAAGGAAATTTTTGGGGGATCGGGCGACAGTATTAGTGGACAAGATGGGGGAGATTTGGAAGTATTGTTTGACTTGCCTTTTAAGGTTGGTACGGACAATGCTGAGGGATTGAGCCTGTTTCCCTATTTGGACGGGCAGAATTCGCTGTTAGTGGTTTACGATTCGCCGGATGCGGGGAGAATAATTGAAAAAAATTCTATTCTTGCTGATGTTTTTAGGTTGGGTTTGTAGTAGTATGCTGCGTCATAACGGGAGATATTTGAGAGAATTAATCAGCCAGGAAATGACGCATCATACGATTAAGAATGTGAGTCAGAGGGAATTTGTTTTAGAATTAATTGGACACGAACTGAGGCACCCTACAAATTGGGTTAATTGTCGATCGCATCCCTTCGCCGCTGGCTGTAGCGTTTCAATTCATCAATTAAGTGAGTATCGTTAGAAGCTGTTCTCGCGCCTGCTTCAGCCGCCCACCGCTTCAAATCTTCAATTTGCGATCGCGCGATCGCAGCTAAAGGTACTGTATCCTCGATCGACCTCAAAATATCCTCCGTCATCAAATCCCGGCGCTGTCCGTTTACAAACGTGCCAAAGGCCCGATACAACCCATCTATTACAACTTGCTCGATTTCTGCACCGCTAAAATTCTCAGCGCGTTTTGCCAAAACCGTCAAATCAAACTCCCGCAATCTAGTTGGCCGCAGTCGCTGCAAATGCACTTTAAAAATATCTTGGCGTTCCGATTCTGAGGGCAAATTCAAAAAGAAAATTTCATCAAATCTGCCTTTTCTCAGCAACTCTGCCGGCAAAATCCTGACGTTATTTGCAGTTGCAACAATAAACACCGGACTGGTTTTTTCCTGCATCCAAGTAATCAAACTGCCGAATACCCGGCGCGAAGTTCCCGAATCGCCGTCGCCACCGCTGATAATGTTACCGAAGGCTTTATCTATTTCATCGATCCACAAAACACAAGGTGCGATCGCCTCTACTAATTGTATCATTTGTCTAACCCGACTTTCGCTTTCCCCGACCACGCCGCCAAACAATCTCCCCGTATCCAATCGTAGCAGCGGCAAACGCCATTCTGAGGCTATTGTTTTCGCAGATAAAGATTTGCCAGTGCCTTGAATTCCTACTAACAAAACTCCTTTGGGATTCGGTATGCCGTAGCGACGCGCTTCGTCAGTAAAAGCATCTTGCCGCATTTTTACCCACTGTTTCAAATTCTCCAAGCCGCCCACACTTTTTAGGGATTCTCTGGAGTTAAAAAACTCCAAAATGCCAGTTTGGCGAATTGCTTGCTGTTTTTCCTCCAAAACTCCGTCAATATCTGACTCGTTAATTTGCTGTTTTGCGGCCAAAGCTTTAGCCAAAACTCGTCCGATTCTAGCGCGGCTCAAACCCTGACAAGCTTTAACCAACTGTTCCCTTGCTAAACCGCTAACTTGCAACTGTTGCGGCTTTTCCACAACGTGGGAAATTAAACTGTCGATTTCTTGGACGTTGGGCAAAGGAAAATCAATTACTGTTACTTCTTCTTTCAATTCCTCCGGTAATTCCAGCGTGTGAGAAGTAAGAACTATAGTTTTTTTGCTGCGCTTTAATTCTCGCGTTAAATTTCGCAATTCTCGCACTACTGCCGCGCTTTTTTCGCTGTATGGATATTTCAAAATTGGGTGCAAATCCCGCAGTACAAATATTGTATATTCTTCAACTGCAGTTTTGCTGACGCGATCGAGCGCCGCCATTACCGAACCTTTCCCAGAACCGTTATCCTCCCAGCCGCGCACAAGATCCCACCGCAATACCCGGCGCGCGGGAGTTACTTGCAGCGCTACTTGGGCAATTACGGCTTCGACCGGTTCCTCCTCCGCGCCGACAATGTACAGCAGCGAATAGCGGGCGCGAATCATCAAATCTAGTCGCTTTACCAGTGCCTCGAAATGGTTATTTTTACCGCCATTGATGGCCTCTAATTCTTTGGATTGGGGGTAATTTTCTGTCATTCTATTTCATATCTTAGATGTATATTCAACTTTATTAAATATTTGGTTTGCAGTCAGGACTTTAGCCATTAAAAAGGACTTAACCGGAGTTAAGGCTTGTAGTAAGGACTTGACTCCTTAACAACTATTTAGCCGGACTAAAGTCTGTACTGCGAACGTTAAAATTATAACAGAATAGTGACCAGTTGGCTACTTAGCAACTTTTCGAGCTTGTTTCACCATTTCAATGAGAGTGTGGTGAGCATCTTCGGCGTCTTTTAAAGTGCGATCGAAATTTACTCTAACGGGCACTGTTTCGTCGTTGACTTTAGCTGTTAAATCCATGCCGTTAGCATCAATAGCGAGCATTTGAGCTTCCGTTGCCTGCGGTTGGTCGCCAAATGCTTGAGCATATAGCACGACAGCGCTAGCGTGGTCTTCGTTCATGTGAGTGCAGATGCGATCGCTAATCTCAGTGGAAAACGTTTCTGACATGGGGAGATTCCTCAGATGCAATATCGATCGATTGTACTGCGATCGGTACAAACTTTTCAACCGCGATGAATTGCATCAAGAGTTATGAGTGAAATAAAAGGAGAAAGAAGGAAGAACCAGAAGACAATAATATCGAGTGATTCAGTAATTCAAAAAGTCCTCATCAAACCGAACTTTCTAGATAATTATTAGAATTAGCTCCACCCTTGCCACGGGCTGACTTCAAGCACCCCAGAGGGTTTTAACACTACCTTAAATTGAGAAGAATGCTGATGTTTACCAGCATTGCGAAAGGAAGAAAGAGAAACTTGTTGAATAAAATCACCCGCTGCTTGGTTCAGCGGCTGACAATCTGTAATTACCCCTTCTTCATTCACGGCAACACGATAAACTAATGAAGTGCTGAAGGTGGGAGTCGAGCGCCAACTTTTGTCAATTTGGTCGTAAACTTTCCGGTTCAAATGTGCAATTTCACCGGAGGAGATAATTTCAGAAGGTGCTGCCTCTACCTCTGGTGCTGGAGAGTGAACCTGAGTCGCAATCGGGACAGATACAGGCCAAAGCTTAATAGTTTCATCTCCGCTACCGCTGGCTAAAACAGTATCTTGAGAGCTAAAAGCAACTGACCAAACCGGCTTAGAATGCTCGGCAAAATTTGTCATCAGTTCGCCTGTTTTTAAGTTCCACAGCTTGATAGTTTTGTCGTAGCTGCCACTCGCTAAAGTTTGTCCATCCGGGCTAAAAGCAACTGACTGCACCGGGTCGGAATGTCCTGTTAATGTGTGCAGAACTTTGCCATTTGTAAACTGCCACAGCTTAACATTTTTATCCGCACTGCCACTCGCTAAAGTTTTCCCGTCAGGACTGAAGGCAACTGAGTTCACCGGCCCGGAATGCCCAGTCAGGGTGTAATTGCCGCCATCATCAAGCCACCAAATCTTGATAGTTCCATTCTCGCTGCCGATTGCCAAAATTTTACTGTTCGGGCTAAAAGCCACAGATTGAATCCAGTCTGTATCTGGAAGTGTGCCCAGTAGTTTGCCATCGGGAAAATTCCACAATTTTACAGTTTTGTCGGTACTGCCAGAAGCGAGTAACCTTCCATCCGGACTGATACTTATTGCCTTGACATCATCCGCATGACCTTTCAATGTATTGATGAGTATGCCGGTTTTGAGATTCCACAATTTAATCCGGTTATCCCAACTCCCGCTAGCCAGAAGATTGCCGTCAGGACTAATGGCGAGGGATTCAATTGCATCGGTATGTGCTTTTATGGTGTAAAGCAATTCGCCGGTTTGCAAGTTCCAGATTTTGATAATGCCACTATAACTCCCGCTGGCTAAAGTTTTGCCGTCTGGACTGAGTGCGATCGCGTAAATCCACCCTGAATTATCTTTAAAACTGCTAGAATATTGAGTGAGCAACCCCGATTTAAATTGCGATACAGTTGTTTCTAATTCCGCAAAATACCTGTATAAGCCGATGCCCGTCGCAGTTACAACTGCTGTTAATGTCAAGGCTAAACTTTTCCATTTAACGGCTTTTGATATCATAAACATGACCTCCAAAACTAAGTTTATGTAAAATAAACTTCCGGATTTCAATTCCCGAAAATTATCGCGGAGGTTGCGGCTGGATTCTCACTTTGATAAATGCTATCCAACACTTTTATTTAGCACTGTTACTTTGTCTGCGGTTGGCTGATGTTTTTGTGGTTTAGATTGGCGCTCAATCCAGGTGCGACAGAGGAATAAAAATATTATGGCGGTTATCGCTGCAATTCCAACAGGCGTTAAATATGTCCAGTGATCGGCCATTTTATCCCAGATATGCCAGGTTACTAAAAACATAGCAAGGTAAGTGAGACTCTGCAATTTTTTCCAATTTTTCTTTAGCCTTTTCACACTCCAATCATTAGACGTGATAGCCAAGAGAGTAAAAATAATGAATGTTGATACTCCCTGAAAGTAAACAAAATAAGTTTTGAGATCGAAGACATCAAAGTTTCTTTGTTTGAAAAAGACGAATCCGTGAGCTACAGCTAAAAAGAAAGAGAGCAGACCAATGAAACGCCGATATTTCAGCAGCCATTGGGGAAAGCCCGTTTTTTTTGTCAGAGGGAAAACAATTCTCAAATTTGTGGGAAGCAGTGTGAGGATATAGGCTGTTAAGGCCGCAAATCCCAGGAAACTCGCCTGAGAGAATGTATCTAAATCCATCGTTGAAAATTGCATAACTTACTCTCATTGCTAAGTAGGTAAACTCCAATTGAAGCTAGTCTAGCTTTTGGAAATTGCAATGTCAATTAAGTTTTAAGCTTAAAACACTTATTCGCAAAAATAGCTGGTTAAAAGTTGAGTTGTTACCTATAAAAAAAGGTCAGAATTAGCTGACCTTGGGTTGAGGAGATTACCTGAACTTTTGGCTAGGTATCGCGCCCAACTACAAACTGATAATACCCCCTTTCCATAAGAAAGGACTCAGGGTAAACGCATCTTAACTGGAACCCAAAATATGCTACAGTTAAATCCGACTAAATTTCAATGTAGTTTGTTGTAGTTTAGGGTGCTATCAATGGCAAGAGGTTTTAGTAAAGCTGTAACTTCCCAACAAAAACAAACAGATTCATTGCCTTCAATGAATATTTTAAATGCCAGTTTTTTAGAACATTTTGCCAATTTGAAAGACCCCAGAATAGAAAGAAGTAAAGAACACTTACTCAAAGATATTATAGCGATTGCGATTCTAGCTATTATCAGCGGTGCCGACGGATGGGTGGCAATAGAAGCCTATGGTAATGCCAAATATGAATGGTTAAAAAGCTTTCTAGAATTACCGAATGGCATACCATCTCATGACACATTTAGTCGGGTATTTGCCCGAATTGAACCACAACAGTTTCAAGAATGCTTTTTGAGTTGGGTAAATGCGATAGTCGGGGAATTAGAACTAAACGTGATTGCCATTGATGGCAAAACAATGAAACAATCTTATGACCGAAATGACCAGCAAAAAGCGCTACATATATTTACAGCATGGTCTTCATCTCATCAATTGGTTTTAGGTCAAAAAAAGTCGATAAAAAATCAAATGAACTGACAGCAGTTCCGCAATTAATAGAAATGTTAGAAATTGCCGGAAGTGTAATAACCATAGATGCTATGGGTTGTCAAAAAGACATAACATCTCTAATTCTCAAGAAAAAAGGAGATTATGTTTTAGCTTTAAACGGGAATAAAAAACTCCTCTATTAAGCTGTGAAAGAGTGGTTTGAGGTAGCTAAAAAAGAAGATTATTTAGGCAGAGACTACAGT
>NZ_JAUPTE010000103.1:0-19918 GCF_036701705.1 Microcoleus sp. w1-18aA5
AATATTTGCCCAAATGGAATTATCGAGCCGTACCCCAACCTGAGTAATTCATTAAGTTATTTATTTTTCATTCCTTACCACTAAAACTCACAACTCTTTTCGGTGAACCAGAGTTGCACTCGCTTGGTCTGTCGGAACTAGCAAGATTTCGCTAATATTGACGTGGGGCGATCGCGTCGCGCAAAAATACACGACATCGGCTACATCGTCAGCAGTCAGCGGTGTCAATCCTTGATAGACATTTTTTGCTTTTTCTGCATCGCCGTGAAACCGGACATTGCTAAATTCTGTTTCCACCAAACCGGGCTCTATTTCCGTCACTCGGACAGGTGTTCCCAAAAGGTCTTGTTTCAACCCTTCAGAAATAGCTCTCACTGCTGCTTTGGAAGCGCAATAAACATTACCTTTCGGATAAGCTTGGCGGCCTGCTATTGAGCCGATATTCACTACGTGGCCGCGGTCTCGGCTTACCATTCCCGGCACGATCGCGCGAGTCATGTAAAGCAAGCCTTTAACATTGGTATCAATCATTTCTTCCCAATCTTGGAAGTTGCCTTCGTGCAGTTTGTCTAAACCACGGCTCAATCCCGCATTGTTAATCAGAATATCGATGCTTTTCCAGGCATCGGGAAGCGCAGTTATCGCCGATTCGACTTGCGTGCGATCGCGCACGTCCAATTCTAGCAAATAAATCTCGTTCGCCGATGCAATCGATTTTGTTTCTACAAGTTCGTTTGCCAGTAGATCGAGCTTTTCAAGACGGCGGGCTGCTAAAATTAGTTTGGCTCCACCTTTGGCGAATATCTTGGCACAGGCAGCTCCGATACCGCTACTCGCACCTGTAATGAAAACAATTTGGTTTTGGATAGAAATCATTTTTTGTCAGTTGTTAGTTGACTGTTGACTGTCATTGGTTATTTGTTAGTTTTGTTATTTGTTAGTTGTTATTTGCTATAGCCTTTCTCGCTATAGTGAGGTATAGCCTTTCTCAGTAACATGAGGTACCCGACGGGCATAGGGCATAGGCCTCCGTGGGCATACCTCACCACGCTTGAGAACCGCTATATGTTTAATTCCTTGAATGAGATTTTTTTTATCTTCAAATATGTACCTCGTGTGACTAATAACCGCTATACCATTTACCACTTACTAATCACCAATCATCAATCACCCATTACCCATGCCCCATGCCCCATGCCCATAACACCTATTTTATTATTTGACAACCCGCAATCGCACACTAACTGTTGCAATTCCACCTTGTCGCATCAAAACTGCTGAAACCCACCGATTTTGGGGCGTAGCCGGAGCTTTACCTACTTTAAAAATTCCCCCGGAATTTAGCAACTCCAGCTCAACTTCTGAGGGATTAAAAAAGGTTTTTTCGGTAATGGGTTCCTCCAAAACAGTCCCTATTAAAATATCATCGCCGATCGGCTCTCGCACAATGGCATCAAAATGGTACTCTTCGCCCACCTTAACTTGCTCCGGCAAATTCACTTGAATTGTGGGAGGACTTTGGCCAGAAGTAAGCTGAGTTTGTTCTGCTAAAATCTCTTGACTAACTATTTTTTCACTTTCAAAGCGCTGTTGGGAACGGATGGTAGCTTTGAGAGTTAATTCTCTGCCATCCTTTTTTTGAGTGCCGGCAATTGTAGTTATGGTTTCTGCAATAATCGCGCTACCTTCGGTTTTCCAAGATTTGATCTCGGTGCGGTAATTTAAACTCGGATATCGCTCCCAGAGTTCGGTGAGAGCTTTGGCCATGCTTTGGCTGTTTAAGCCGTCAGAATGAGTGAAATTCGGGCTGTAAAATGCCATGACTGCTTTGACATCGCGCCGGTTGGCCGCTGCGTCAATTTCTGTTAGCACTTTTGTGAGTGGCGCAGGCGCATTTGCAGGGGTTTGGGCGATCGTTTGGGGAGTCGCCGCGATCGCACTGATCGCTCTTGCCGCACTAGGATGCAGCACGCCAGCACTTGCCACTGTTAAACATAACAACATTGGAGCGATCGACTGCCCGCAGTTAAAGCCAAAAACGATCGCGCGTTGGCGCAGCCCTCGAAGAGGATCGGCTTTTTCGTTCCGACGGCTGGAAAAATACTGAGATACACTTGGCACTAAATTCAAAAAATTACGCATTAGGTGATAATTTGGTTATTTGTCAGGAGTCGTGGCGCGGGCAACTGTTCGCCTGCAACGAAAACTGACAACGGAAGGACGGACACGGCACAATCTACAATCTAATTTTAGATTGCTGATTGAAAATTAGCTGAAACTGCCGGAATAATAAGCATAATAATCTAAAACCTCAAATATAAAATCGATTGACCTGTGGAACTTGTACTTGTAAAAGAAACAAAAACCTTGACAAAATCCCCCCTCCGTTTGTTAGTTGCAGCTAGCGGCACTGGTGGACATTTATTTCCCGCGATTGCCACCGCTAGTCAGTTGAACGACTGTCAGATCGAATGGCTAGGAGTCCCAGACCGCATGGAAACCGAGTTAGTTTCATCCCTTTACCCCCTCCACACGATCGCCGTTGAAGGCTTTCAGCAGCGATTTGGACTAGGTACTGTGCGAATTTTGGGCGGACTCGCCGGTTCGATTCTTCAAGTGCGGAAGTTGCTCAAAGCGGGAAATTTTCAGGGAGTGTTTACTACCGGCGGTTACATCGCGGCACCGGCAATTCTGGCGGCCCGTTCTTTGGGTTTGCCGGTGATTCTCCACGAATCTAATGCCATTCCGGGGAAGGTGACGCGCTGGTTTAGTCCTTTGTGCACTGCTGTGGCGATCGGATTTGAAGCAGCAGCCCAGCATTTACCCCGCGCCAAAACCGTTGTTGCTGGTACACCGGTGCGATCGCAATTCCTCGCCCCCCAACCTCTAAATTTGCCAATTCCTGACAATGTACCTGTAATTTTAGTCATGGGCGGCTCTCAAGGTGCTGTCGCCGTCAATAAGTTAGTGCGCGAGTGTGCTCCGGCTTGGTTTGATGCCGGTGCTTGGGTAGTTCACCTCACCGGAAATAATGACCCGGATGCTGAGAGTTTGAAACACGAGCAATATTTGTCGATGCCATTTTACGACAATGTGGCGAGTTTGTTGCAGCGAGCAAATTTAGCAATTAGTCGATCGGGCGCGAGTGCTCTGACAGAATTAGCAGTGACGGGCGTACCTTCTATTTTAATTCCTTTTCCTCACGCCGCTGACGACCACCAAAGATTTAATGCGGAAGTATTTGCTAAAGCCGGCGCCGCCGTGGTATTCCGTCAAAGCGAACTGACAGCAGATGTGTTGCAAAGCAAAGTGTTGTATTTGTTAAGAGATTCCGAATATTTGGAAAAAATGTCTAAAGCTGCTGCTCAATTAGCGGTGACAGACAGTACAGAACGTTTGGCTAATTTGGTCAGGGAATTGGTAGTACGGTAGGGAGTGTTAAAGTAAATAGGCGATTCCCTTCGGGATAGCTTCGCTTAACGAGAATTTGTAATAAGGAGAAAGTCAAATGGCATACAGTGACTTTAATTTAGACAGAGTTTTGAAAACCTTTGACTTAGCTTATTCTGAAATAGTGGAAATCTTCACTCCTGCCCCCGAGTTAGAGTATAGCAGATTACTGACAGAAACTTTGCAAGAAAATCTGCCTGTAGCTCTCGGTAGCAATACAGAAAAATCGCGTTCGGAACTGATTATCGCGCCGATTTTAATGGAAGTGAGAAAACTTTTGCACCATCGCGTGAGCTTATTTTCTGGCATTGATTTTACTGTAGATGCTGAAAGAGGGCTGAATGGGAATTGTGATTTTTTGATAAGTCGATCGCCAGAATTGTTGATTGTAAAAGCCCCAGTCATTGCTATTGTAGAGGCTAAAAAGGAAAACATTAATTCGGGATTGGGACAGTGCATAGCTGAAATGCTAGCAGCTAAAATCTTCAACCAGCGCGAAGGTAATGAGATTACCACAATTTATGGGGCTGTCACTACAGGAGATAGGTGGAAATTCTTAAAACTCGAAGGACAAGCGGTTTTTGTTGAGACAACCGAAACTTTGCTTACCAATTTGGGTAAAATTTTGGGAATTTTAGCATTGGGAATGGACGATCGCGCGCTTAATCCCTAATTATCACCAATATTCAACTTAACAAATTTAACTACTGATTCTAATCCTTCCTTTGTCTTCAAGTTAGTAAAAACAAAAGGTTTCTCCCCCCGCATTTTTTTCGCATCCCGTTCCATCACTCCCAAATCTGCTCCCACAAAAGGGGCGAGGTCTGTTTTATTAATGACCAACATATCAGATTTAGTAATTCCTGGCCCGCCTTTTCGTGGGATTTTATCGCCCGCAGCCACATCAATTACATAAATTGTTAAATCTACTAACTCCGGGCTAAAAGTTGCCGCCAAGTTATCGCCGCCGCTTTCTACAAACACTAAATCTAAATCAGTGAATTTGTGTTCTAACTCTTCTATAGCTACTAAGTTAATGGAAGCATCTTCGCGGATGGCTGTGTGGGGACAGCCTCCCGTTTCTACGCCCAAAATTCGATCGCTCTCTAAAGCTTGACTCCGAACCAAAAACTGGGCATCTTCCTGAGTATAGATATCATTGGTAACTACAGCAATCTGGTAGTGCTGTCGCAGTGACTTGCACAAAGCATCCAGTAAAGCTGTTTTCCCCGAACCAACCGGCCCAGCAATTCCTACACGAAAAGCACCCATAGCGATTTTAGATTTTAGATTTTAGATTTTAGATTTTCAACTGCGAAACAACCGAGTGTACTGAGTTTCGTGCGCCATGCTAGCCAGTCCTAATCCCCAACTGCAACTGCCAAGCTCATCATCTTCTAATTTTAAAACTTCTTGCGCCGTACAGCTAATTTGAGACTGCAAATCTAACAGTAACTGTTGACCGGCTGTTTGACCGAGGGGAATCAGTTTCACGCCCGCACTCGCCAAATTTGCAGCCCAACTGTATAAATATCCTAACACGGCCGCTTCCTCTTCAATCTGCCAGTTGGCGGCGGCAATGCCAAAGCCGATCGCAAAATTGCACGGATTGCCACCAAATTCCACCAAATCTTTTACACTTGTTGTTAACCTAGAAGCAACGGGCGATTCCCTGCGGGATAGCTTCGCTTCACGCAAATCCAGCAGCAACCTGACCAAAGTCCGCCCCATTTGCCAACTTTGCAAGCGCAACTCTTCCGTTTCCTTTGCAGCAGTCGCCCAAGCATTCCAGTAATTCAAAGCCGTCACATCCCCCATTTGTGCCGCCCTCAAAGCCCTTACCACCACCGCGGCTTCTACTCGAACAGCCCCGAATTGCAGCGAATTTTCTAACCAATTCCTCAAAGTAATCTCGCTGTCGATCGCACCGGTTTCTACCAGACTTTCGATTCCCTCAGAATAACTATAAGCTCCCACAGGTGCAAAAGCTAACTGCAACAAAGATAAAAGTTGATTGTTCACTGTTGACTGTTGACTGTTGACTGTTGACTGTTGACTGTTGACTGTTGACTTCTTGCTTCTTCAATAGCCGAAAGCAATTTAGTCATAAGCCCTCGGATTCATCGGTGGGAGTAAATCTAAAATCTAAAATCTAAAATCTAAAATCTAATGGCTGTGTCCATAAGCGCCCATTTCCGGCTGAAACGGCACAATTTCCTCTGTTACTTCCAAACCCATTTTTTCTAGCATTCCCTGCAACACAGAGTCGGGGGAAAGTCTTAAATAATTATCGGCAATTTCTAAAGCTACGTGACGGTTTCCTAAATGATAAGCCGCCCGCATCAGTAGCAGGGGACTTGATGCCCGCACTGTCAGCACCAGTTCGGGTTTTGCATTTACCAGTACCAAACAGCTACCGTCTTCCGACTGCAATAAATCTCGATCGCGCAATACTGTACCTCTGGGCAAATTCAGGTGCAGCTTTTGCCCCGTCTCTGTCTCGAATCTGTGGCGGCTGCGAGTGCGATCGTCCGCTGTCATGGGTAAAGTAAAGCTGACAACAGCATCCGGATTTGCAGGCAAATGTTTGGTGAAAGTTAGCATTTTTATATTCTATTCCTCAGAGCAATTCACTTGACATTTAGTTTTTGAGGAATATCTTTTTTATAGCCAAAGGAATAAGGAAGACTGAAGTTCCACTCTTGAGCTCATATTTCAGAAATTAAAAACGTCTTAATCGTGTTGGCGATCGCTATATCTCATTGCGATTTACAGCCAGTTGAAAAATATTCATCTCTCTGACCGCTCCCGTTCTGGCTTTATTACCAAATTTATGTTATTTTGTCAAGCACTTGATCGCAGGCGATCGCTTTTTTTTCAAAAAATTTTGCCTATCGTCTAGGAACTCGAACAATTTAAATCTCCAATATATTGTTGGGGGGAGTTCGCGGTTAGGCATCCTGCCTGCCCTGAACAAGCTTTTATGGAGAAGTCTAATAGAACGGGAGAGGAAGAAAGACTCAAATCCTCAAGCTTATTGATTGCCCGCTTGTTGCAGTCGCAGGAGCTCGGCTTGAATTCGCTGTTTGACTGCCGGATCAGCTTGCTGGAGCAAAGTGAGCTGGTTGAAGCGACTAACTGTCAAACCATAGGTTTCGATAGCTTTTTTAGCTTGTTGGCAATAATTCACTGCAATGCCACGAAAATTTCCAGACAGCCTATTAATTTCCTGAGTTTCGTTGCACACTACTCTGGGAACCGAACCCCCAGCCATTTTTTTAATTTCGTTATAAGCTTCCACCCGTCTGGGTTCTATTGCCAAGACAGCACGAGCGTAGCTAGTAATTTCCTCGCTGGTAATATCTTGAGCTTGGGCTGCTGATCCGAAAACAAGGTTTGGAGATTGTCCATACAAACCAGGCGCCCATCCGCTAGCTAAAGCTGCTGCTGACAAGATGCCAAGCAACAGCGATTGTCGCAGCATCCGGTTTATGCCAAATTTAGAGGTGTTTATTGAGGTGTTCATGGTCGTCGGTGATTGATTGCGTGTAGATAAAAATGACACAGCGCTTGGAGGCTCAATCTTTTTGAATAATGTGGTGGGTAAAAAGTTCCTGCCGTTGGTGACTATTTTCAATTCCAGCAGGATGGTTGGGGATGTGCTAGGACGATCGACTTTTTAGCAAATTCAATAATTTCATTCATTATAACATCGGTCGGAAGTTGACAAAATTCAAACTTTAGATAGTAATTTTAATTACAGAGCATTCCCGAATTGCCTCTCCCAATAATTCTCAAAACGCAAATATTAAATAATTATAAAAATTATTGACAAATTACTTGCCTTAATTAGTCTCATCAAGGTAGGCGGTAGCAAAGCTATCTCTTTCCCCGCAAGGGTTCCCGTTCCCCGTAGGGGTTCCCGTAGGGTAGGGTAGGGAAGCGCCTGGAAGGCTAGGTCAAATTTAGCAGCAATCGCACTCATCAATTGCGGCGAAGATTTATTTAATGTTAAGCGGTGGTGCATTTGTCGATCGAGAAAATCCCCCACTGGTTGGGCTGCTGATGAAGCCAAAGCCGGAACAAAAATCATGTTTCACTACCCGAAGATAGAGACAGCAACAGGGCACTAGACATTAAAATCTTGTTATCAAAATGCGCGCTATCTGTTTTTGGCAGTCAACGCCCAGGCCTTCGATTCCAGTTCTCGCTTCCTCCAGTTTGGTGCTGTGAAAACTTGTCTGGGATTTACCCAGAAACCTGGGTTTTCTACGAAATAAAATCGTTACAGCCACCACCAAGAGCAGACAAACCCGGAAAGCTGGAATTTTTGGGCCTCAGCTTTATTGTCATCTCCATCGCAGATCGCAAATTTTGGCAAGCATTATCGCAGCAATTTAACAATTATTAATTACCCATTGCCCATGAAAAGTCAAAAAGAAATTTGGCGAGTTATTCTTGCAGTAGCTATCAGTATTGTAGGTGTGCTGCACTTTGCAGTACCCGCACCTTTTATCAGAATTGTGCCGCCCCAGCTTCCTTACCCGGAAGCCTTGGTTTATATCAGCGGTTTTTTCGAGATTTTGGGCGGAATTGGGCTATTAGTTCCTCCAGTGAGCAGGGCGGCGGCGTGGGGATTAATTGCCTTGTTTATTGCCGTGTTTCCAGCTAATATCAATCAAGCCGTCAACAACATTCCGATAGAAGGGATTCCCCACAATCAATTACTGTACTGGTTGAGGCTGCCTTTTCAAGCTGTCTTCATTGCTTGGGCCTGGGTTTATACCCAACCAGACGAAGGTAAACCTCGGGCTTCTATAGTTCCAGATACAACAGAAAATGCCCGATGAAGCAGTTTGACTACCATGCGGATTTTAAGAACATCGACTTTCGACAGCACCCGGAACTTTATCGGGTAGGCAAAGGAGAACAGGGAGTGCTGTTGGTTGAACCCTACAAAGGAGAAATTCTGCCTTTCTGGAGATTTAAGACTCCTGAAATTGCCAGGGAGTCCAGCAGCAAAATTTACTGCATGTTTTTAGAGTATCTCGATCGCGAAGATTTTGTGGGAGCCGACATGGCCCGCAAGTTCTTGCAGATGGGGTATACTCGATCGCGTCGCTACGCCAACCACAAAAGCGGTCGAAAATACCAGCAAAACCCTCAAAAGCTGAAGTCTGTTGCAGAGCAAACCGCAGCTAGAAAAGATATTTTGCCACTAGAAGCAGATCCGGTCAAAGCAGAATCCGCGGCCATTTTTCAAGAGAAATGGATGCTGGCCAAAATCAACGAGAAATATCTCGAGCTTTTAGCCAGACACCGGCAGATGTACGAATCTTAGTTAGTCAACGCTGAGGATTGACATAAAGTTACAAAAACTCAGGACTTACACTTTAGCCCTGTCGGCAGCAGTGTAGGTGTGCTTGCCTATCGGGACCGCATCTATTTGCTTGGCCCTACTATTTACTCATCCTCTTCTTCCGCCTGCCACTGTCGCCAAATTTCAAAGGCATTAAATCCCCTGTATTGCAGGTAATTCAAGACTTTGCCCTTGGTTTTCGGATCGGTTTTACCCCAAGCATCTATCTTGTATTTCCGCATGACTTTGGCTTTTAATTCGGCCAGTTTTTCTGCTTCGGAGTCCTGATTTTCGGCAATTTCTTCTTCCCAGACTTGCTCGAACAAATCGTTGGTAATTCCTTTTTGCAGGCACTTGCGCTTGATGGCCGACTTCCCGTATTTGCCTGCACCAGAGGCGATCGAGTTTGCCACCAAGCGAGTGTCGGACTGATAGCCGCGGTCTTGAATTTGCGCGATCGCCTCCAATATTTCCTCATTGCCAAAACCTTTCTCTTGCCCCTTTTTGCGAAGTTCAGAGGCACTGTAGTCTTTGCGAGACAAGAGAAAATATAAATAGTCAAGACAGCTCATCAGTTCAATCGAAGGGTGGCGCGCAAATACTCGTATAGCGAATGCCTAATCCAGTCGCCTTGCTATCGGCTGACTGCATCGCGTGAAGCGAAGCTATCCCGCAGGGAATCGCCTTTATTCTTCTGTATCCTCCTCTTCATCATCCAATTCCACATCCGGTCTGTCCACATCGATCTGAATCAAGCGAATGTGCTTGTATCCGAGCTTAATTTCAAACTCGTCTCCCGGCTTTAATCCCATTTCTTGGGTATAATTTGCTCCGATCACGATCGAACCATTCTTGTGAACGCTAGCTCGATAACTCGCTTCTCGCCCGCGTCCGTCTGCTTTAGACTTCTCTAGCTCAATGCCCTTAGCAGCTAACACTGCATCGTAAAACTCAGCCAGATTAATCCGGGTTTCTCCACTTTTGCTGACTGTGAAGTAGCCGCAAAGCTTCGCAAGTTCTCTGCGCGGCAAATCACTGCCTTTGATTTTTTGAAGCAGACCTTTTCCTGTTAAGGGTGCTGTAGCTGTTTCTGCCATTGACCGTACCTCGCTTATTGGACTTTACTTATATCAATTACAACACATTAGATTAACTTTGTTTCACTGTCAATACTAAGAATTCTGAATATTAAGATTCTGGAGAAATTTCTGCGGCCTCAAGACCGGGGGTGCAAGTAAGGATGCTCGAAGGGCGATCAATTTGCTCCTCGCGGCCCAAATCCTTGTGTAAGCCTCTCTTGCGATCGCGCGGGGAATTATTGTCGCAAATTAAATGTTTTACTTTTTTACAGTAAAGTCTGTTCCCTGCATTCACCAATCCCCGATTGTGTCTGCGGTCAAGGTCAAAATAAGACACCCATGAATGGAAATACCTAGAACGCAGCCACTGTAAATCTGCCGAAAGCATTTACCGGCGCGGGGTTAACTTTTACCTCAACAAGACGAGGCAGCACTTGTTCTCGATGTCACTGCCAGCTACTTGTAAATTCTATTTTTCTGGCTGGAAATCCCCTCAAAACCCCAAATACCAACGAGCAATCTTCTATTAAGGTGTTGGGCATATAACTTCCACAGAACGCAGTCTGGGGAAGGCAATCCGGTAAAAATTGAAGGAAATTTCACCTCTTCGTTGAACAAGTTTAAGCTAAAACTCGACTCAATAGGCGCGGCGGCAGAAACATCGGGCAGCCACTAAGAGGGGGAATAGTTTTGATCGGGCGAGATTGCTTCGCGACTCTTAACACTTCGCCAGGAATCAGTAGATTTCTAGGGGGAACTGGCCGAAATCTTCCCCCTCCGGCCCCAAGCCAGAGAATTTGAGGTTATTTCCACAGGGGAATTGAAAAAGACCGAGTTTAATGCACAACAGCTTAAATGTTTGATGCACTACAAATTAGCAGCGGTTCCGACATGGAGTTTCGATGGAAATGTATTGGTTTCGAGTCGTGGCCTGTAAACTGCCATACTCTCAAAATTTATGCACGAACTGGAGGGGTGCGTCAATCGATTTTAGATTTGAGATTTTAGATTAAAGAATTGAAGCCTTGACCCCACGGATAAATTGGGGGACTCATTTATCGGATACAGGTTTTTTATTTCTGCACGGATGAATCACGTGGCGGGTATCCTGGATGCTGTCGGTCAAACTCACAGCCGCTTCCATAATTAATTATTGTGAAATATAGCAAGCGCGCTGACGGTGAGGACGTTCTTTATTGTGGCAACTCTGGCTTTTATTGTCTTGTGCCGAATGACGAATGCTCCTGCTGCCGAATCAGCCCGCTCAAAAACCCATACAACCCACCGACTCGTGTGGTGGAGAGATCACAATTTTAGAGTCTTGTTCAAGCTTCCAGATTCATCTGTGGAGTAAATCTAAAATCTCAAATCGTTCGACTCAGGGCTCAACCCGAAGTCTAAAATCTACAATCGACTGACAATTATATATCAAGCAGTCCCGGACTTACTCTCTCGACGAGAAACTCGGTTTCTTCCTCGATGCTTGGTTGGGCTGCTACTTATTTTCGGTAAAAACCGGCTTGATGAATGTAAGTCGGAGATTCGATCGAGCAGTATACTTGCGATCACTTTGCCAGCGGCGGCCGATCGCGAATGGCCAGCAAAAACCCCACCCAGTTTGGAGCCAGGCCAAGAGGGTCTCAATTAAGCATTGCAGTGGGCGATCGCTTTTAGTGACGTTGTTGCAGGTAATTTTGCGACAGGGGAGTTCGTACCGCCGGCAGTAACTCTTCTGGTTTCGGGCCTCGCTGGTTCGAGTACCGCCACCCAAAAAAGCCAGCACTCAAAGCAACGGATAACAAGCAAAGCATTAGGGTGACAAATTTTTTCGATCCCGGTTTTGTTAACGGTTTCTGAGTCGGTGCTGCGGCGCGAGTTGCTTGGATCACTGAACACTCAGAATTAGGAATAGAGGACGGCAAAGCCGTCGGTGAGTTCGGTGAATTAGTAGCATCGGCTCGATCTTTCTGGTGAACCCAATCCCTGCGATCTTTTAATTGGTCGGGAAAGTATTCCCAGACTTCGCCGTCAGAATTGTCTGACTCATGCGATCGATTGGCTGGGATTGGGGGGTATTGGGCGATCGCCGAAACCGAAGATGGGGCCTTCCATTCAGTACCCGCGAGCACCGGTTGCGTTCCCGGCGCGATTATGTGCACCATAGAACCTGATGTCGCACTGTGGGCTGGGGCGCCGGTCAAATAGCCGTCAAAGTCCGGGTGCTGGTAGAGAATCGGCAAAGCCCAGTATAGCTGGTGAGAACCGTAGGCAGAAATTAGCCCAGCTCTGGCCCGGCTCAGGCTGAGATCGACTGGATAACCTTGATTAAGGTTGCGGTAAAACAACCGCGTCAGAGTTAGGGCTACATCGTCGGGGATGCTTTCTGCCATTGCTAGCACTGCCGGAATGCCCCGCTTCACTAGAGCTTCGGTTAAGTTCCGTTCCGGGCTGTCGTCCGCGAGGTCTGAGGGGTCGCCGTAGGCGCCGCGGCAGGAGTTGAAGACGGCCATCTGAATACCGTTGTTCACGAGCAATCCAGCTAAGTCGTCGCCACTCAAGGTTTCGGTTAAGCCGGTGCGGCTGCTGACTAGGTAGAGTTCGCCACCTCTGGAACCTAAGTTGCTATGGCCTGCGTAGTGCAGGACTTGGTAGTGTCCTTGTTCTAGGGCTTGGGTAAGTTGTTCTCGATCGGGCTGTTCGAGAATAGTCAGTTGAATTTCCGGGCAATGGGGGCTGTTTTTGAGAGGATGACCGGTGCGGTTTTGGAGTTCTTGCTGCAAATGGAGCACTTCTCGCTTGAGCTGCAAGCTGTCTCGATCGCTCGGAGATGCGATCGCCATTAAAATTTTTAGTGGCCCGCCACTAGGCAGTATCCGGGTTTGTTTGAACAAACTTGTACCTGGTTGGTAGCGAGAAAACACGACATCTGTGCCGGTTGCCAAAGGGCGATCGCCGGCGTGCAGAACTTCCCACGGCAGTCGTGGCAAGCGTCGGCCTTTGAGTCCGAGTCGCAGTTGCAGCACTTCTCGGCGGTGCTGGGCGATGCCTTGAGCGCAAGTCCAGCTATCGCGCAAGTTTCCTTGAAACAGCCCGCTGTATAATTGTTGCCCCAGGGCTACTAAATTCGGCGCTGAGTTGTTTCCCGAACGGGAGAGGCCGCGACCCGCAAAACTGCTTCCCTGTACTGCTTTTCCTTGGAGCAAGCCCACCAGCGGGTCGTTCATCAGTTGAGAAGATAGTGCAAGCCATTCATTGATCGGCCAGCGGACTTGTTGTTCGGCTAAGGGTACACCGGGTGCAACCCTTTCTGTCCGCACTAGATATTCGTCGTCCCCAACGGGAGTGACTGAGAGTTGAAATTCCTGGCTCACGGATTTAGCGCCCTCCCGCCTTAATTCTGAATTTGCCTGCGTTTTTGCGGCTAGCAATAGCGAACGGCAAAATAATTTTTACTCTTTGAATCAAAGTTTCTGAATGCGCTTCCCCCGATCGGGCGATCGCTGAGGTCATATATATTTGTTCAAACACTTTGAGGATATAAAAGTTGTACTTTAATAACAGTTTATTAGTTTTGATTGCCCTGTGCCTCGGTGAAAGCCGAATTTTCTCCAATCTTGCTATCTTTAACATTTTGCACCTCTACCACAGACCCCTTTAGATTCGTCGTGAACTTGAGTTTCTCATTGCTGAGTAAAGTTAAATTGGAGGCACTTTACCAGGCGGATCTCTAGTTCTTATTAAAATTACTTCGGCTCTCGCCAACCGGTTTCAGGGCAATATCGCAGGGAAAGTTGAGTATTTTTTTTTTTTGGGCGATCGGTCGATCGGTCTTTACCGCTTATCCTCTACCACCAACCCCCGATGTGCAATCTTGATTTTGTGTCAATTAATTAATTGGTCAGCCCTGGGTTCTCATCCGTAAGCCCCCCGCCCTCATCCTTAAGACCTCAGTGGCGATCGGTAATTGATAGTTGACTATCGATAATTGCTCATAACTTATTGCTAATTTACCGCTTTTATGATATGGAAAACTTTTAATTTAACTCTCTTAATCTAGTTACAGTTAAGCAGCAAAAATAAACGTCAGCAGCCAAGAACTCTCAACAATACAATGGCAATCAAATTATTCCGGTACTCTCAAGCAACCATCATTTTTGGCATCTAGAGGATTACGCCTCATCAGGCCGGTTTCTCGGAAAATTATTGGATTTGGTAGCGAAGCTTACAAAACAACTGGGTTTCGCAGCCTCGCCGTGGGTCATTCTCGCTCAAAATGCCGATCAAGCTTGCAACTGTCACCAAAAACGAATTCTGCGCCTATATTACTTTTTGGCAAATTTTGCAACCTGTCTTGAGATAGATATATTTTGGCAGAACTCTTAGTTGAGCCGAAAAAAAAACTTTTTCTCAATTCGCGAGGTTTCCTCGAATCGAGAGAAAATTCTGCAACTAAAAATTAGAACAAATATTTGTCCGGGCGAATTATCTAAATTTCTAATTAATCATCGGGAACTAAAATTAGGAGGGTGCTGTCGTTTAGTGAAGAGATTCAAATCCTAGGTCAGGGAAGGATTTGTCAAAGCTGGGAGTGTTACCAAAGTTCAATACACCAGCCTAGATCGGAAAAAAAGCAAGGGTAAAATTTGGGGGATACAGGTTTTGGGGAGTTATTTAGGAGTTGTCAGTCGCGAGTTTAAATTCAGCTAATTCACTGTAGAAATTACGTAGAAAATCTACAATCAGGAGCCCTTCGGCGCAGCTTACTGTAGAAAATACCGAGAACATCTCAAATGCTCGGAGCTTCGGCGCAATAATTACAGTGTAGGTTGCGGATCAATTAATTTTGGTACGCAATTGCAGAATATAAAACTCGTAACACAGCGAAAAAAACCTTGCCGTTTAAGTGGCATCTATAATAGTAAAGATGAGGAAACCAGCTCCTCTAGCAGGCGAAAGCATGAAGTTAAAAAAAATCTTCTGCAGCCTCCTGTTTGCTGATAAATTGATTCAAAGAAGCTTACCATTTTTTGGGAAATATCAACGATGGACGACCTAATTTCGTTGGAAGAAGGACAGGGAACACTTTTTCCAGTTAAAAAAGATGAAACAGAAAATCCTGTCGAGGGTTTAGGCAACAACAGCCCTAAACTTTCCGATAAGGAGTTAGACGATTTAATTAACCAAGCACTCGCCGAAAACACCGACGGCGTTACCACATTTCTGAATCAGTCTAACGGCGCCTCCACAACAGGTGTGGGCGATGACGATGATGATGATGACGATGACGATGACGATGACGATGATGATGATTTCCAGACCATCGGAGGTACTGATGACGATGGCTTAGATGATGATGATGACGGTGACTTAGATGACGATGACGATGACGATGACTTAGATGACTTAGATGACTTAGATGATGACAACGATTTCCAGACCATCGGAGGTAATGATGACGATGACGATGACGATGACTTAGAAAATGACAACGGCATCGATCGCCGCCGAACCGTCGTCGGTACCGATGACGATGACCTCATTGTCGCCACCGGCGAGCAGGAAGAGATATACGGCAAAAAAGGCAAGGACAAAATCAAAGGAAACCGTGGCAAAAAAAATAAAATCTACGGCGGCAAAAATGACGATGATTGCGAGGGCGGCGATGACGACGATGAAGTAAGAGGCGATCTCGGCAGTGATACCGTCATGGGCGGCAAAGGCAAGGACACCCTTAACGGCGGTAAAGATAACGATACCGTGATGGGCGGCAGCGACGACGACATCTGCGAAGGCGATGACGGCGATGACTTGGTGCACGGCAACCAAGGAGATGATGACGTTGACGGCGGCGCCGGCAGCGATACCGTCTATGGCGGCAAAGGCGACGACGATTGTGAGGGCGGCGAAGGCAATGATGCCGTCAGGGGCGACACAGGCAAGGACAACGTTAGCGGCGGCACAGGCAACGATACGCTTAACGGCGGAAAAGATAACGATACCGTTAGCGGCGGTGTAGGCAGCGACGTTTGCAGTGGCGACGACGGCGACGACAACGTTAGCGGCGGCGACGGCAACGATACCGTTAGCGGCGGTGTAGGCAGCGACGTTTGCAGTGGCGACGACGGCGACGACAGCGTTAGCGGCGGCATCGGCAACGATACCGTGATCGGCGGTGGCGGCAGCGACGTTTGCAGTGGCGACGACGGCGACGACAGCGTTAGCGGCGGCGACGGCGACGACAGCGTGATGGGCGGTGCTGGCAACGATACCCTCGTGACTGGCAACGGCAATGACCTGGCAGACGGCGGCGACGGCGACGACAGCGTTAGCGGCGGCGGCGACGGCGACGATACGCTGATGGGCGGCGAAGGCAACGATACGCTGATGGGCGGTACTGGCAACCATACCTGTATCGGCGGTGCTGGAGATGACGTTTATGTCGTGAGTAACAGTAACTCTGAGGCAAGTGCAGTCATCACTGACTTCGAGGACGGCAGCGACAAGTTTCTGCTGTTTGGCGACTTGAACTTTAGCAGCTTGACATTTATACAAATCGGTGTCAATACCGAAATTCGGGTCAATAACTTCGCCTTGGCGCTATTGTTGAATGTCAACGCAACGCTGATCACTGCGGCCGACTTTTTGGGAGTTAATCCTCAAACTCCCACTCAAACTCCAACTCAAACTCCCACTCCGACTCAAACTCCCACTCCGGTTTTTAACCCTCCGCAAGTGGGAGCTAATCAGCCCTTGACTGCTGGTTCCAGCGGAGGCGAGCAAACTATTACTTCTGAGTTGTTGCGGTTTGGCGATGACGAGCAAGGTCCTGGCGGCATAGTCTACAAGCTAACCGAGCTGCCCGATTCTACAACCGGCCAACTATTGTTGAATGGAGTCCCAGCACAAGTCGGTTCTACCTTCTCTCAAGCAGACATTAACGCAGGCTTGGTAAAATTCAAAGCGGCAGTAGGTTTTATCGGTGCGCTTAGTTTTGGTTTTGAAGTTAGCAACGGCAGAAGATCTGCCACTGGCCAGCGTTTTAGCTTGAATGTCGAGCAAAATGTCTTTAAGTTTGGTGGCACTACAGCACCTCAAGTTATTGTCGGTTCTGCGACGCTGGATAACGACATCGAAGGAAGCGATGGTGACGATAACATTACAGCCGGCAAAGGCAAAGACAAAATCATCGGCGGCAAAGGCAAGGACACAATTAAAGGCGGCGATGGCGATGACGATATCGACAGCGGCGATGACGATGATGATATCGAAGTTAGCCTAGGCAAAAACAAAATAAAAGCAGGCAAAGGCAACGACAAAGTTAAAGGTGGCGATGATGATGACGATATCGACGGCGGCGAGGATGATGACGATATCATCGGTGGTAAAGGCAAAAACACACTAAAAGGAGGCTTGGGCAACGACAAAATTCAAGGCGGCGATGATGATGATGAGATCGAAGGCGGCCTAGGAACCAATATTCTAATTGGGGGTAATGGAAAGGATCGCTTTATTTACCGCACTTCCCGCCAAGAGATTCAAACAGTTGTAGACGCTGACTTTATTACTGACTTTAATGTCGATGACGATGTTTTAGAGTTCTCTAACGCAGCTTTTAGTCTCAACGCTTCTATCTTGACCAAAGTGGACATTACTGCTACTTCTACTGTTGGCTCGATCGGCGGCGCTAATTTTCTCGACTTCACCGCGGATATCACTGTTCGCAGCATCACGACTTTGCAAGCGCGGTTTACAGAGTTGGGCGGCAACGGAGACGTGCCTATTTTCTGTCAGTTTATAGATGCCGATACCGGCCGTTTGGTGCTGGTATATGGTGTTGGGGCGCGCTTTGAACTTGTGGCCAGTTTCTCGGTGGACGTTCGCCTGACAGTCAATAACTTTGTCTTCACGGGCCCGCCACTAAATATTCCTGTCGGTACTGCTGGCCCTGACAATTTCAATTTCGGCACTTTTCCGGTCCCAGTTAATTTCAATGCTTTAGCAGGCGATGACAACATTGTCGGCAGCAATTTTAACGATACCATCAACGGCGGCGACGGCAACGATACCATCACCGGCGGCCTCGGTTTGGATGTCCTAAGCGGTGGCAGTGGTGCGGATCTGTTTGTTTACAGGACAACTAAAGAAGGCGGCGACAAAATTTCCGACTTTACTGTTGGGGTAGACAAATTCGAGTTTAGCGCGAGCGCTTTCGGCAATTTGACTACGACTAACTTTGACGGTGTTAGCGGTTCAACTCCTGACATTACTGGCAAAGAGTTCGTGATTTTCACAGGCGGCAGTTATGCCTCTTTGGAAGCTGCACAAGCTACAGCCCTGGGCAATTCTACAACTGCTGGTTTCTTCGCCTTTACTAATGCGTCGAACGAAACGGTGTTGTATTTTGACTCGAACGGTACCGTAGCCGGTGGTTCTACCTTGATTGCGAATCTGGGTACTGCTGCTAGCAATCTGGGAACGGCGGACTTTGTATTTACAGGTACGATCGCACCTTCTGCCAGTGGTACTACTACCAACTCAGGTAGCGTTGCGGATTTAACTGCTGCTGGAAACACTTTCCCCGTCGCCTTTAACAATTTCGGTTCTGGTGCTGGCGGTTACAACTTCACATCTCCTGTCTTGTTTACCGGCAATGACAGTGCTAACAGCGTCACTGGTACTGAGTTTGCTGACATCTTCAGCGGCGGTTCTGGTGCAGATGTTCTGACTGGCGGTGCTGGTGCGGATCTGTTTGTTTACAAAGCAGTAGGCGAAGGCGGTGATACGATTACTGACTTTACTGCTGGAACTGACAAATTCGAGTTTAGCGCGAGCGCTTTCGGCAATTTGACTACGACTAACTTTGACGGTGTTAGCGGTTCAACTCCTGACATTACTGGCAAAGAGTTCGTGATTTTCACAGGCGGCAGTTATGCCTCTTTGGAAGCTGCACAAGCTACAGCCCTGGGCAATTCTACAACTGCTGGTTTCTTCGCCTTTACTAATGCGTCGAACGAAACGGTGTTGTATTTTGACTCGAACGGTACCGTAGCCGGTGGTTCTACCTTGATTGCGAATCTGGGTACTGCTGCTAGCAATCTGGGAACGGCGGACTTTGTATTTACAGGTACGATCGCACCTTCTGCCAGTGGTACTACTACCAACTCAGGTAGCGTTGCGGATTTAACTGCTGCTGGAAACACTTTCCCCGTCGCCTTTAACAATTTCGGTTCTGGTGCTGGCGGTTACAACTTCACATCTCCTGTCTTATTTACCGGAGATGCGGCTGATAACAGCGTCACTGGTACTGAGTTTGCTGACATCTTCAGCGGCGGCAGCGGTGCGGACATTTTCGACGGCGGTTTGGGTAACGACAGCATTTCCGGCGACGATGGTAATGACAGCCTCTTCGGCGGTGGCGGTAGCGATACTCTCAACGGCGGCATCGGGAATGACACTTTAATAGGTGGTGTGGGAACCAATGTTCTCAACGGCGGTGCTGGTTTAGATGTGTTTGTGTTCAGCGGAACTACTGCTGACGGCGGCGACTTAATTACCAATTACAGCATTGCTGATGATGTAATTAACCTCGACAGCACTGGCTTTGCAGGCTTTACCACCGGAGTGTCCTTGGCTTCGAGTTTCTACGCTTACAGCAGCACAGTGTCTGATGTAACTGTGTTTGAAGCAACTTTAACCGGGCCGTCCATCATGGCTATCTACGACGGTTTGTCTACTAAACTGTATTACGATAGCAACGGTTCTACGGTTGGTGGTAACAGTTTGTTTGCTACTGTCGATGTCAATTTGGGACCGACCGGTAATTCTGAATTGTTCTTGTTCTAAACGGCAAGAATCCTAATCGGGATATCGGTACGGTTAGGGACACAGCATGGCTGTGTCCCTACAATACAGAGGTAAGGACATAGTAATACTGTGTCCTTTTTTTTGTAATTGTTAAACTGAAGTTCCCCCATTGACAAAAGGCGTCGGAGTATGTAGGGTAAACCTTTGGAGGATTTTGACTCCGGTT
>NZ_JAUPTE010000104.1:0-19225 GCF_036701705.1 Microcoleus sp. w1-18aA5
TAGATTTTAGATTTTAGATTTTAGATTTTAGATTTTAGATTTTAGATTTTAGATTTTAGATTTTAGATTTTAGATTGGGTAAAAAGTCCTGACTATAAATAACATAAATACGGTTTGTAGTCAGGGCTTCAGTCCACTCCCATTCAGCTTTTAGGTAATTAGGACTAAACTATTGAATACCAACAACATTAATACTCAATACCTGGTTGAGCTTTAATGCCTTGTTCTCGGAATGGATGCTTAACTAAAGTCATTTCTGTCACCAAGTCTGCCCGTTCGATTAGCGCTGGCGGGGCGCCTCTGCCTGTTAAAATAATGTGGGTTTCTTCTGGCTTTTGGTCTAACCCGGAAAGCACTTGCTCGACTTGCAAATAACCTAGTTTTAATGCTATATTGACTTCATCTAGAAGAACTAATTGAAATTCGGGATTGCGGATAAAAGTTAGGGATTTTTCCCAGGCTTTTTGAGCTGTTTCGATATCTCGATCGCGGTCTTGCGTGTCCCAGGTAAAACCTTCTCCCATTGCATGAAATTCTAGCTGTTTTTCCCACAGTTGAAAAACGGCTTTCTCTGCCGGTTCCCAGGCGCCTTTGATAAATTGTACTATGGCGACGCAGTAGCCGTGACCGAGCGATCGCACAACCATTCCCAAAGCGGCTGTAGTTTTGCCTTTGCCGTTACCGGTATTGACTATAATTAAACCTTTTTCTTTTGAGGAGTTAGCGATTCGCTGCGCCTGTACTTCTTGGCGGCGCTGCATTTTCTGTTTGTGTTGTTCCGCTGTTAAGCCAGTGGTTGCAGTAGTTTCTGTATTGGTTTCCATTAGATTTTTTTAACCGCAGATGAACGCAAATAAACGCTGATAGATGCTAGATGTCTAGTTATTGCCACAGTGTTTTCAAGTTTAGCACGAAACCGGGCAAAACATCTTCTCCTGAAAGTTCTGTTGGACATTCCAAAACTTCTATTTCTTGTCCTTGGCGATAGATTTCGACTCGGCGGGTTTTGCGGTTGATTAACCAACCTAGTTTTACTTGGTTGTTCATGTATTCTTGCATTTTGTCTTGAGTATCTTTTAAACTGTCTGTCGGCGACATTAACTCTAAGACAAAATCCGGGGCAATGGGAGGAAATTTTTGTTTTTGTTCGGGAGTGAGTGCATCCCATCTTGATTTTTCAATCCAAGAGACATCGGGAGAACGGTTGGCACCGCTTGGCAGTTTGAAGCAAGTTGAAGAATCGAAACAAATTCCCAGTTTAGTTTGTCGGTTCCAAATTCCAAAATCAGTAGCTATTTCAAAATTGTAATTTCCGGTTTCTCCTCCTGTGGGTGGCATGACGATTATTTCTCCTTTGGCGTTTCGTTCAAATTTGACATCGGGGTTTTCGCGGCACAGTTGATAAAATTGGTCGTCGGTTATTGGGGCGATCGAGTTGAAGTTGATGGTAACTGCTATCATGGTATTTTATCAGGATGCGTTGGAACTTTTAAGCCAGATAATGTATATGAAGGCGGATAAATGCCGAGCGATGCAGATGCTGTAAATATTATTGATGGAGGACTGAGGATTTGAGTTGTAGGTTTGGGGAGGCACTTGTGATATGATTATATCATCTACTTATAACTAGCTCTCAATATTTTTATAAAAAACTTTGTTCAGGAAACACTTACAGACATACCAATAATAAAATGCAATGTTAATTTCGCTAAACAGTTTAGGTACTCCCTCTAGTAAACTGGATAATATTTTGTTTTTTAAATGCAGGGCATCTACGCCGATCGCAAAAAACAACAAGCCCAAACCCGCTAATAATATTTGGTAGGGAGTTAACTGTAGTTCTCGCCTAAAAAACCATCCGTAGGATAACAAAATAACGGCGTATAAAAGACTTACTCCTAGCTTAGGAATTCCTATAGCTATCATATATATATGAATTCGGTAAGTTTGATTCAGTAGAAATCCACCTGTTAAAAGAGCGGAAAATAAAATAAATCTATTTTCATTAGGACACGGTTGAATAGTTTTAGCTAATCCATAGGTGAAAGTACAAACAACGACTGGTACAGAACATAAAATTTGGAAAGTACGAGTTAACAAGGCGACATTAGGATGGGGAGAAAAATAAGGCTGAAAGAATAAGTCGCTGACTTTTAAGCCTGAAAATTGAGTAAAAAATATCAGTAGCGCGACCAATAATAAAGATAAACAATTTAGTTGGACAACAAAGCGCGAAAGAGTCATAAGCAATTAATACCAAAAATTAGGTCTACTGCCCAAATTAAAAAAAATTATATCACCAATATCTCTGGATATTTTGCTAAACTTAATCATGAGTGTTATCAAAACAAGGAGACAGTCATGCTGTCAGTGAAAGAAGCAGAATCGATCGTTGTAAATTTGGCGCAACCCCTCGACAGTCAGGGGGATGTAGAAACTGTAGACTTACTGGCAGCATCGGGGCGCATTTTGGCTGCAGCCGTCACTGGTTCTCTGGATTTTCCTTATTGGGACAATTCAGCAATGGATGGGTACGCGGTGCGGTTTGCGGATGTGGAAAACTGTAGCGCCGAAAAACCAGTGGTACTCGAAGTAGTAGAAGAGATTCCAGCCGGATATCAGCCTCAAAATACCATCCAATCGGGGCAAGCAGCGCGAATTTTTACGGGTGGCGTGATGCCTGCGGGTGCTGATACGGTGGTAATGCAGGAAGAAACAAGGCGTGAGGGCGATCGTATTTTTATCTTAGTTTCTCCTGAAAAACCGCAAGCATTTGTCAGGCACAAAGGCGCTTTTTATCAAGCAGGAACAACTTTGCTAACTCCCGGTACAGTTATCAATGCCCCAGAAATGGCAGTGTTAGCAACTGCCCAGTGCATTCAAGTTCCCGTTTATCGGCGGCTGCGGGTGGCAATTTTTTCTACTGGTGACGAATTGGTCTCGCCAGACGAACCCTTGGCACCGGGGAAACTGGTAGACTCGAATCAGTATGCTTTGACAGTTTTGTTGGCACAAATGGGATTTGAACCGATTCGATTGGGCATTGTTCCTGATAATGAAGAGGCGTTAAACAAGGCGATATCCGGGGCTGTGGCGACAGCGGATGTGGTGCTTTCTACGGGGGGCGTCTCGGTAGGAGACTACGATTATGTCGAGAAAATTTTGGCAGATTTGGGAGGAAAAGTTCACATTAGTTCTGTGGCGATTAAGCCGGGGAAACCTTTAACGGTTGCTGAGTTTAAACGAGGTAAAAAAAATCAGGATTCGCCGAGTTTGAGTTCGGATTGTCTCTATTTTGGTTTGCCGGGAAATCCGGTTTCGGCTTTAGTCTGCTGTTGGCGCTTTGTTGTGCCTGCTTTGAAAAAGATGTCTGGGCTTGCCCCGGATGCTTGGGGGCCAGAGTTTCTCAAAGCTAGGTGTCATGCTGAATTGCGATCGCCTGGGCAGCGCGAAACTTATGTTTGGGGTAAACTACATTTAGTTGCCGGAGTCTGGGAATTTGAACCTGCTAGCGGCAGCCAAAATTCAGCGAATTTAATTAACCTCGCCAATACGAGTGGTTTAGCAGTTTTGCCACCAGGGGATACCTGGATTGTACCGGGTGAATTCGTGGAGGTTTTAAAAGTTAGTCAGTAGTTAGTTGTTATTTGTTAGTTGTTATTGGTTCGGTGTAAGTTTATGTAAAATATTAATAACTAAGTAATCTTCCTTCTTCCTTCTTCCTTCGTATTATGAGAATTTTAATTGTTGAAGATGACCCGATGATGCAACTGGGATTAGAGCAAGTTTTAGCCGATTCCCCAGAAATAGAAATAGTAGGACAAGCAGAAGACGGCTATTTAGGCGTAGCAGCCGCACTGAAACTCAAACCTGATATTATTGTAATGGATATCGGTTTGCCACGGCTCGACGGCATAGCAGCGACGCAGCAAATTAAAGCACAACTGCCCGAAGTTCGAGTTGTAATGTTAACTTCTCACACGGCAGAAACTGAAATTATTGCTGCCCTTTCTAGTGGTGCTGATGCTTATTGTATTAAAGGTGCTTCTATAGACAGGCTGTTAGCAGCGATCGCAGCCGCAGCAGAGGGCGCTACCTATCTTGATCCTCAAATTGCCCGGACTGTCATCGAACACCTCAAACCCCCGACACCTGCCTCTACAACTACTTTTGGTCAGTTGTCGCAGCGGGAATTGGAGGTGTTAAGATTAATGGTGGAAGGTAACAGCAATCCCGAAATTGCAGCGGCGCTTTACTTGAGTCCAAATACTATTAAAACTCATGTTCGCGGTATTATGAATAAGTTGGCAGTGGATGACCGCGTGCAAGCAGCAGTTGTAGCGCTGAGAACTGGATTGGTGTAAAGAAGGAAGAAGGAAGAAGGAAGAAGGAAGAAGGAAGAGGGAAGAAGGAAGAAAAATAATTCAATGTTTTTCAGTTACTAATTCGCAATTTCCAATCCGCAATGCCCGATGCCCGATGCCCGATGCCCAATGCCCAATGCCCCATGCCCAATTCCCCATGCCCCATGCCCAATTCCCAATTCCCAATTCCCAAAAAGTTTATGTCTGAATGGATAGAAATCGGTAAAATTGTAGCAGCTCAAGGTTTGGACGGGGAAGTGCGAGTCTATCCCGATTCGGATTTCCCGGAAAGGTTTATCGAACCGGGGAAGCGGTGGATTTTGCGCCCTAACAAAAGTGAACCGGAACCGATCGAGTTTTTGGGCGGTCGCTACATTCCGGGCAAAGGGCTGTATGCTGTAGAGGTAGAGGGTGTGGAAGACCGCGATAGTGCTGAGGCGCTGCGGGGCTGTAAGTTGTTGGTTGAAAAGACCGATCGACCTTACCTCGAATCTGATGAGTTTTACGTCCAAGATTTGATCGGTATGGAAGTTTTTAACCAGTTAACCGGGGAAATCCTAGGCAAGGTAAGTGATATTATTCCCGCAGGTAACGACCTTTTAGAAGTAGAAACGAATCTAACTGCGCCGGAAACTGTCGCTGCAGAATTGGAAAAGCCAAAACAGCCTGAAACTCCCCAAGCAAATGCTGACCCCAGAAATACCCGCAAACCACGGAAAATTCGCGTTAAAGAGCCTAAATCCACAAAAATATTGATTCCTTTTGTGGAAGAGATTGTGCCAGTTGTTGACTTAGAACAAGGCAGAATTGAAATTGTGCCTCCTCCTGGTTTATTGGAATAATATCATGTCCGGTCGAGCGATCGGATATGATATTAGTTATTAACAATTCGCAATCCCCAATTCCCAATATTAATCCTTTCCTCTATTTGTGAACCGCACTATCAAGTAGCTGATGGAAAGCGCGAAAATTGCAGTCGCCAAACCAATCAAGTCGGCTGCGGTTTTCTTTTCCAGGTCAAGAATGATTATTTTTCGAGATACTGCTATCAAAGAAGTTACAATAACTAGCTCTACTTGAATTACGTGCTTTTTCAGATAAGCTGTAATATTTTCCAAGATTTCCAGAGCAATTAAAACATTTAAAAATAACCCAAATATGACAAACAACGTGTCTTTTAACAAATTATCAGTGTGGTTTACCAATTCTTTTGCTAAAAAAATCAGCAAATCGCAAACGCTGAGGAGAATTACCCAAATCATCGCCAGTGATAAAATTTTCGATATTACTACTTCTACACTTTCTGTAAAATGCAGAAAATTTTCATCACTACTTGACTTGGAAATTTGCCTAAATATTTTTTTCAGCATACCAGTGATTTAGTCTTCATTCTTAATGATTTTGTCATTGTTCGGTACACTTTGCAAGCGCAAAACTCTGTGATTGCCTGGTTTTACGGCATCACCCGGGTACTTGGGAAAAGGCGGCTCTCTTTGCCTGTTATATCTTATAGTTTTTCGTCTCAGCTAGGAATCGATCGCACGCGATGAACTCCTCATTAATAATTTTTGCCATAAAAAAGCCTCAAACTATTGTCTAGCAATAGTTTGAGGCTTTTAATGCGCGGTACGACCACTGAACTAACTATCTATTCTCAACAGAGAATGATTGTTGACTTCCAGCTTGCTCCGACGCAATATACAAGATAGCTAAAAATTTAGCTCGGGTGGTTTAGTAGCGACGAGAATTGCCACCGCGATCGTTGTTGCCCCAGTTACCACCACCAGAATTGGAACCACGTTCTTCACGGGGTTTTGCTTTGTTGACTTTGAGGTCGCGACCCATCCACTCAGCACCGTCAAGAGCCTCAATGGCTGCGGCTTCTTCGGCTTCTGTAGACATTTCTACAAAAGCGAAACCCCGCATCCGACCTGTTTCCCGGTCAGCAGGCAACTGAACGCGCTTTACTGTTCCGTACTCTCCAAAAGTTTGGTTGAGGTGCTCCTGCGTTACTTCGTAGGATAAATTGCCGACATAGATTGACATTGAACATTCTCCAGAATCAGAGTGTGTAGAGATTTAAATCCGGAGGAACGCCGATCGAACGAACTGCACTGCCGAAAATAAAGCCTTGTAAAACAATTATAGCACCTTGAGGTGCAAACTGCAATTGTCTGACTCTATCAATTAAAAAGAAGGCAGAAGGCATTCGCCATAAGGCATTCAGCCGAAGCAAAAACTCCCAATCAAGAAGGAAAAACTCAGAATAAATAAATTTAATTTTCCTTATTCCCGGGCTCTGCCGGGGAAACGCAGTTTTTAGGCTGCGTAATGGCATAAGGATTTTAGGTTTTAGATCGGGGATTTGAGATTTAAGATTTATGTGTAGGGTATGTCCGAGTTCAAAATTGCTCGATCGAAAGAGGTTGTCACCCCAAAAAACGGATACAAGCCCCGGACTCCTGTCGGGAAGAGTGCAAAATTTTCGACTCTTGTTCAAGATCCCAGATTCATCTGTGGAGTAAATCTCCAATAGTTCCACGCTCGCGCTCGCCGAACGTCAACCAAGTTCCTCTCGTTTCCCTGTCTATCCCTCCGGCTTCCCGCTCGTTCTTCGGTCATTTGTAACATCCTTAGTTGGACGGCAGCTCAAGAAGTGACGGCGAGGGTGGATTTTGCCCAATTAAATTCCTCAACTTCTGCGGCAGTATCTGCCCCAACCAGCACCAACTGCACCGCACAAGCTTTTAACTCAGGCTGTTTGGAATCTGGACAGCTTGCAGCATGAGTCATGGCATTGGCTTCAGCACCTTCGGCCCACAGAGAACCCCAGTGCATGGGTACAAATAGCGTACCTGGGGCGATCGCCTTTGTGACTTTTGCCGGAAACTGCGCCTTGCCACGGCGCGATCGAACTTCCAGCAAATCTCCCTCCTTAATCTGCAATTGGGCAGCATCGCGGGGGTGAATTTCCAAAAACGGATCGGGGTGCAATTGATTAATTTTCTCTGTTCTACCCGTCCGCGTCATCGTGTGCCAGTGTCCGTAAACTCTCCCTGTCGTCAACACAAACGGATAATTGGGATCGGGAGGTTCTGCCAGTCCCCGCGAGTGATAGGCCGAAAATCTTGCCCGCGCGTCAGGAGTGTGAAAACGCCTGTCAGTATACAGCCGTTTCGCTTCGTTCGCTGGATGCACAGGCTCGTTTTCCCGGCAAGGCCACTGCTGTGGCCCTTCTTGGCGGATGTATTCGTGGCTCAGACCGGTCATGTCGCAAGGCTGACCCCGCGTCAACTGCGCGTACTCTTTAAAAACCTCCGCACTGTTCTCGAAAGCAAAGTGTTGGGCAAAACCCAACCGCCGTCCCACTTCAGCGAAAATGCTCCAGTCGTCGCGGGCTTCCCCGGAGGGAGTGTCGAAACCGGGACAAAAGGTAACGCGGCGTTCGGAATTCGTCATTACTCCGGTTTTTTCGCTCCACTGCGTTGCCGGCAGCAGGATGTGAGCGTAGGCAGAGGTTTCAGTGGGATAGTAAGCTTCTTGATAAATAGTAAAGGGCGATCGCAGCAAAGCGGCTTTAGTGCGTTCCAAATCCGGCATACTCACCACCGGATTAGTAGCTGCAATCCACAGCAACTCGACTTCGCCAGTTTCCAAACCGGTAATCATCTCCCAAGCTGTGCGGCCTGGATTCGGGGAAATGCTTCCCGGTGCGATTCCCCAAAACTCCTCGACTTGGGTTCTGTGTTCAGCATTTTTCACAAATCGGTAGCCTGGAAGCAAGTGAGACAGTCCTCCGGCTTCCCGCCCTCCCATCGCGTTTGGCTGGCCGGTGAGGGAAAACGGGCCGCATCCCGGTTTGCCGATTTGACCTGTCATTAAGTGCAAATTAATCAGCGATCGCACCTTTGCCGTGCCTTCCGACGACTGATTCATTCCCATCGACCACAGCGACAAAACCCGCTGCGACTGTTCCCAGTAGTTTGCGGCCGTTTCTAACTCGCTGACAGTAATGCCGCAGCGCGAGGCTACAAACTCCGGCGTGTAGCTGCTAATAACCTCAGCAAAAGCTGAAAAATTCGCCGTGCATTCTTCAATAAACTCAGCATCTATTGCTTGCCTGCGTAACAGCAAATATGCAATCCCATTAAGCAAATCTATATCCGTACCCGGTTTAATTGCTAAGTGCAAATCCGCCGCTTCCGCAGTCGGAGTCCGCCTTGGATCTACCACAATCATTTTGACATGGGGATGCTTTTTGTGGTATTTTGCTAATCGATTAAATACGATGGGATGGCATTCCGCTGTATTGCTACCAATAATAAAAGCGCAATCTGTTAATTCTAAATCGTCGTAACAGCAAGGCGGCCCGTCCGAACCAAAGCTTTGAACGTATCCAGAGACTGCTGAAGACATACACAAGCGAGAATTAGCATCAAAATTATTAGTACCCAGACAACCTTTCATTAGTTTCTGGGCAATATAATAATCTTCTGTTGCGAATTGACCCGAGCCGTAAACGCACAAAGCATCGGGGCCGCTGGTGCTGCGAATTGTTTGGATGCGATTAACAATTGCATCGAGAGCTTCGTCCCAGCTAGCGCGACGGAACGGTTGGTCGAGAGTATCTCGCATCATCGGATACAGTAGCCGATCGCTCCGAATGGACTCTGCTACGGTTGCTCCCTTAATACAAACCATGCCCTGACTCGATGGGTGATTGCGATCGCCCCGCACTTTCCAACTTTGTTTTTTGTCGGGAACAACTTCTAGACCGCAACCTACACCGCAGTATGGGCAAAGAGTTTTTATAGTTTCCATCTGGTGATTTTAGATGCTAATTTTTGAAAGCTAATGGGTAATTCGTAATTCATCATTATAGTCGGAACTGAGGGCTCCTGCAAATAACGTGTCAATCATTACTAACTTACCGCATATATGCTTCACAGAAACGGACAATACCCTGATTTAAAATTACCCGCTATCTTAGTAAAAATCTGGCTCGCTCTCGCTTTTAGTCAGCTTCTGGCTGCTACTCAATCTTCCTCACACATAGGAAATTTATACCTAACTCTTGTCACCCCCAGGATGGGGCTAGGAGAAATTGTTGCCGATTTAAAACAGCGCGCAGGTACTACTTTTGACCTGGTTGTTAATACCAATTCGAGATTTAGTGCGGAAGTATTATGCCGCCTACTTCTCTGTTTTAACTTCTAATACGCCACCGTTGGTGGGGCTAAAAGTTACTTGGAACTCAGCAGTTTTTTCAGAGCCTACTGTGGCATCTGCAGGAGTTTGCAAAACCGCCAGAGGAGTTTCTTTGACGAAATCTTTAGCTGCTTTATTTGTGGGATCGAACTGTAGGATCTCCCCGTTTTGTTTTACTTTGACCCGATAAGTCAAGCTTTCGGTAAATGTCGGAGTTGTTCTCCATTTTTGGTCGATTTGTGCATACAACTGCTTTCCGATCGCATCGAGTTGGGCTTGGTCAGAAATCACTGATGCGGCAGTGGTGGCAGCAATGGGTGCAGGGCTTGCAGCAGCAATGGGTGCAGGGCTAGCAGTCGGTGCGATCGAACTTGCTGCGATTTGCGGGCTGGGGGGAGAACTCACAATCACCCCGGCAGTCGGCGCCGGAGGTGCAGTTTCTGCTAGTTTCGCTTGCTTTAGCTGGCTGGAAACAACAGACATATTGACTGCAGCTAAAGTAAACATTGCTACGAACCACGAGGCTGCCAGGATGCCGCGTTTGATCGACGAGGCTTCTGAGGGTTCGGCAGCGTGAGACACAAAAGGTGCAGGTGCAAGAGGCCTGTCAGCAACCGCAGGCTTTTTGCTAGCAGGTAATGGCATCGGTAGCGCGACGGCTTCTGTCTCCGAGTCCGTTTCTTCACCTTCTTCGTGGTGGGCGTAGCGAGAAAACAGGAACTCCAAAGCAAAGTTGCGAAGTTCGTAATATTTCGGGTCTTCCATAATCCGCGCCCGGTTGCGGGGACGGCTGAACGGAACGTGCATATCTTCGCCGATGGAAGCAGCAGGCCCGTTGGTCATCATCACGATGCGATCGGCCAAAAACAAAGCTTCATCAATATCGTGAGTAATCATAATGACGGTAATTTTTTCCTTCCGCCAAATTTTCAGCAATTCTTCCTGCAACTCTTCGCGGGTAATCGGGTCTAGAGCTCCGAAAGGTTCGTCCAAAATCAACAGTTTGGGACGAGTTGCCAGAGCTCTGGCGATCGCCACCCGCTGTTTCATCCCCCCGGACAATTGGCCCGGTCTTTTGTTACAAGCTTCGGTCAGCCCCACTAATTCCAAGTGTTCCTGGACGATCGTATTGTGTTCGTCTGCGGACTTTTCCGGGTAAACATTTTCAACGCCTAAGTGAATGTTTTCCGTAGCAGTCAGCCACGGTAGCAGCGAGTAATTTTGAAACACCACCATGCGATCGGGCCCTGGTTCAGTAATCTGCGAACCTTCCAGGGCTACTTCTCCGTTTGTCGGCCCGTTGAATCCCGCAATCATATTCAGCAAAGTTGATTTGCCGCAGCCAGAGTGACCGATCAAACAAATAAATTCGCCTTCATTAATAGTCAGGTTTACACCGTCGAGAACCACGTAAGGGCCTTTAGGAGTTTCGTAGACTTTCGATACGTCTTTAATCGTAAGAAAGTCTTGCTTGGGCGTTTGAAGTGTGGTTTTTTGGGGAGTTTTTAGAGTTTGCATATTTTCAGGATTGGGATTTTGGGTTGAGGAATTAGACATGACAACTTTGGATTGAGAATTTGAAATTAGGGACTTAGGAAGCGGGAAATGTGGAGTCTTGTTTCCTGATTTCTTGCTCCTCATTCCCTCTTCCTATTTGCTGGTTATGCTGGCAGTTTGATGGAACACTGACTGCCTATTTGTTCAATTAAGATTTCTTCAATGCGGACGGCACGTTTGATTTTGACATTGTGAAGATAGTCGATCGGGTCGTCGAGATTAAACACAGTGCCGTCAAATAGCTCGATCGTCCGGCGATCTCTAGCGATATCCGGCAAGCCCAATTCGCGCACTGCTTGACCGAAAACATCGGGTCGCAAAACTCGATCAACCACTTCCACCCAGTTTTTTGGGAACGGGATCAGTCCCCACCGAGCCATCTGCGCCATCACCCACACCATTTCTAGGCGGTCTGGAAAATTGGTTTTGTCAACAGAGAACTGGTTGAAATTGTAGAGCATTTCTGGTTCTGCCTCCGTACCGGAGTTGTACGGATCGATGAACCCTGGACGGATGTCTTTGGGATCGGCGCCGATGTATTGTTCTTGGCTAATCAATCCTAGGACTTCTTCGCGGTTGCGGCGATCGTCGCAGTATTCGCAGGCTTCCAAAAGCGCTTTGACGAGGGCGAGGTGGGTTTGAGGATATTTCTGAGCCCAATCTTCGCTAACACCGAGAACTTTTTCGATGTGTCCGGGCAGAATATCGAGGGAACGGGCCATAACAAAACCCGTACCACTGTTGACTGCGTGGGAGTTCCAGGGGTCGCCTGAGCAGTAGCCGTCAATGTTTCCTGCTTTTAAATTCGATACCATCTGCGGGGGCGGAATCACGGTCAAGCCCACGTCGAGATCCGGGTCGATGCCGCCGGCGGCCAGCCAGTAGCGGAACAGCAGATTGTGCATGGAGGCAGAGTGTACCGTGCCCAAGGTGTGAACTTTATCGGGAGTCTTGGCGATCGCAGCTTTGAAATCCTCTAATGTCCGAATGCCTTGTTTGTAGAGGTCTTTGTTGAAAACAATCGAATTGCCGTTGCGAGAAAGCGTCATGGCGCTACAGATGGGTACAGGGGCTTCACCGTCGAGCCCCAACAACATCCCGATCGGCATTCCGGCGACCATTTGCGCTGCGTCCAGCCGTCCTTCGGCGACTCCTTTGGCGATCGCTTTCCAGCTTGGTTCACGGCTGAGAGTAACTTCTTCCAAGCCGTGGGCTTTGAAAAATCCTTTTTCTTTAGCTACTACTAAGGGGGCGCAGTCGGTGAGGGGAATAAAGCCGATGTCCAGGTTGATTTTTTCCAGGCCGTTGCGGGCGATCACAGGCGGTTGTTGTTTGGCCCGGCGCTGTTTGACCCGCTTTTGCTGGTTGAGAAAGTAAACCATTTCGTTACGCAGTGCGTAGTAACTCGGATGGTTGACAACTTCCATCCGCTTGCGTGGCCGGGGAATGTTCACTTCGAGGATTTGCCCGATTTGCGCTTCCGGGCCGTTGGTGAGCATCACAATGCGATCGCTCAGTAATAAAGCCTCATCCACGTCGTGAGTTACCATCACGCTGGTGACTTTGCTTTCCTCGCAAATTTTCATCAACTGGTCTTGCAAACCGCCGCGAGTTAAAGCATCGAGGGCGCCGAAGGGTTCGTCTAGCAACAGCAATTTCGGGCGAATCGCCAGGGCGCGGGCGATCGCAACTCTTTGTTTCATCCCCCCAGAAATTTCGCCCGGACGTTTGTCGGCGGCGTGTCCGAGTCCGACCAATTTAATGTGGTGTTCGATCACCAACTCGCGATCTTCTTGAGAGTTACCGCTGTAAATTTCATTTACTGCTAGGGCGATATTTTCGCGCACCGTCAGCCAAGGTAGCAGCGAGTAATTTTGAAACACCACCATTCTGTCCGGGCCTGGATCGCGGACTTCGCGTCCTTCTAAAGTAATCCCCCCCTGACTTGCTTTGTCGAGACCGGCGATGATATTTAGCAGCGTAGATTTGCCGCAGCCAGAGTGCCCAATTAAGGTGATGAATTCTCCTTTTTTAATTTTCAGTTCGATATTTTTAAGAGCAATGTATTGCTCTCCATTGGGCAAGTTAAATACGCGGTCAACGTGGTCTACTTCAACAAATACTGACATGGTAATTTTAGGTTAGTTTGTAATTTGTATGATGCTGATTATTAATTGGGCATTGGGCATTGGGCATTGGGCATTAATTTACAACTCATTTCTACCAGTTTGTAGTTGGCAACCATTCCCCATTCGCTATGCCCGATGCCCGATGCCCGATGCCCGATGCCCGATGCCCAAATCCTATTTCTGTTCTTCTGGAACCACTTTGGACGCGATGAAACCAACGATTCTGTCTAAAATTAAACCGACAATTCCTACATAAAGCACTGCTAGAATCACTGCGCTGAGTCTAGAACTGTTGTAAGCGTCCCAGATGAAGAACCCGATGCCGACGCCGCCGACTAACATTTCCGCAGCTACGATCGCCAGCCAAGACAAACCGATGCCAATTCTCAAGCCAGTGAAGATGTAAGGAACAGAAGAGGGAAGCAGGATTTTCCAGAAGTATTTTTGGTTAGGGAGGCGCAAGACGCGGGCGACGTTTCTGTAGTCTTGGGGTATTTGTTGAACGCCTACTGTGGTGTTAATTAGAATCGGCCAAATTGCTGTAATTAAGATTACGAAAAGTGCTGATACTTCGTTAGCTTTTACCCCCATGCCTTCAAAGGGATTGAACTGTTGAAATACTGCCAGGGCGATCGGCAGCCAAGCCAGGGGCGGGATAGTTCTGAATACTTGAAACAGCGGGTCTAAAGCATCGAACATTAGGGAGTTTGTACCGATCAGGATGCCTAAACTGATGCCGAGAACTGCTGCCAAAGTAAAGCCGATAGCCACCCGCTGCAAGCTAGCCAAAATTTGCCAGAACAAGCCTTTGTCTGTACCGCCATTGTCGAAGAAAGGATTAATAATCAGATTCCAGCTTTCTTGGACAGCTTTGATGGGTCCCGGCAAGCTGGAGTCGGGACTATTGCAGAGGATTTGCCAGATTATCAGCAGAACTGTAATTGCTACCAGCGGGCGGATGATTTTTCGGCGGTTTTTTTGAAGCTGATCCAGAACGAAATTTACTGGATTTTTGCTTTTAGTAACAGCGAGGTTTGTTGCCATTTTTCTTTTTGCAGTATTGTGAATAATCGATTATTTGTAGATACTTTGAAGGGAGCACCATGTCTGGGGTGGGTTGAGTTACGAAACCCAACTCCACTCAATTTTAAAATTGGTCAACTGTCAACTGTCAACTGTCAACTGCTCACTAATTATGCTTTCTTGATTGCCAGACTCTTCAGATATTCTTCTGGTTTTTCTGGGTCAAACTTCACGCCGTCAAAGAAGGTTTCGACACCGCGAGAAGTGGTAGTAGGAATTTGGGCTGCGGGAACGCCAAGTGCTGTCGCTGCTGCTTTCCAAATATCTTCGCGGTTAACTTTATCAACGGTTGCTTTGATGTCGGTAGTTGCCGGGATATAACCCCAGCGAATATTTTCAGCTAAGAACCAAGCATCGTGACTCTTGTAGGGATAAGAAGCATTATCAGCCCAGAATTTCATCGCCACTGGACTAGCGGCTTCAATGCGGCCGGTACCGTAGTCAATTTGAGCTTTAGAGCGACCGATAATATCTGCTACTGGAACTTTTAACCACTTATCTTGAGAGATGATTTGGCACATCTCATCATGATTTTCTGCTTTATCGCACCATTGCTGCGCTTCCAGCACGGCCATTGTAATTGCTTTTGCAGCTTTGGGGTTTTTGTCAACCCAATCTCCTCTTAAACCTAAAGCTTTTTCAGGATGATCTTTCCACATTTCTCCAGTTATTAAGGCGGTGTATCCTACCTTTTGAGTAACTAGCTGAGCATTCCAAGGTTCTCCTACACAAAAGGCTTCCATACTGCCAGATTTCATGTTCGCTACCATTTGGGGCGGCGGTATGGGAATCACGGAAACATCTGTATCTGGATTAATACCGCCGGCTGCTAGCCAGTAGCGTATCCACAAATCGTGGGTGCCGCCGGGAAACGTCATAGCAATAGGAACGTTTTGATTGGCAAAAGCTGCTTTCAGCGGTGCGCTGTCTGTACCTACTTTTAAATCTAGGTATTTTTTGCTGAGCGAAATTGCCTGACCGTTAGTATTTAACCGGGCGAGAATGTACATCGGCACTGGCTGATTGCCTTTGGTAATTGTGCCTAATGTCATTTGGTAAGGCATCGGAGATAAGATGTGGGCTCCGTCAATGCCGCCTTTTTCGGAACCGAGCTCTAAGTTGTCGCGAGTAACTGGCCAAGATGCTTGTTTGGTAACTTGTACGTCTTTCATGCCGTACTTGGCAAATAACCCTTTTTCTTGGGCGATGATTAAGGGTGCTGCGTCGGTGAGGGCGATGAATCCGAGTTTGGCTGCGGTAACTTCTGGCGCGTCGGCGGGGTTGATGTTGACTGCTGGGGCGGCGGTGGGCGAAGCGCCGCCGGGTGTGGCGTTAGATGTAGTGGGACTGGAACTGCAACCGTGGGCTAGGAGGGTGCCGGCTGCTGTTGCTCCAGCGGTGATGATGAATTTTCTTCTAGAAAGGTTGCTCATTTGTCTTGAATTGTTGTTGTACTTGGAGATGGTGGAAATGTGAGATGTGATATCAATTCCGGTTGCACCGGAATGATTGTTGACTGTTGACTGTTGACTGTGAAATGGCACAATCTGGTTTTTCCCGATCGCATTTCCCAATGTCAGATTAGGCGTCGATCGTCACTTTGCCGATCGCCCGCGCGCTGCAAGTTAAAATGAACCCTGGTTCTAAGTCTGCCGCCGCGTCTGGTTTGCTATCGTAGACTGTTTGGCCTTCTAGGAGTTTCTGCTGGCAAGTGCCACAGCTTCCCGACCGGCAATTGCTGTCAAGTTCGACTCCGGCCCGTTCGGCAACATCGAGAATGAACTCATCTTCGCTGCAAGCAACTTCTTTGCCCGATCGAGCGAAAATAACAGTAGATGTCTGAGGTTTGGCTGCCGAGACTGCTGTTTCGCCCTCCTCAACCGTCAATTGCAGTTGCCGGTTCAGCAAAGCTACATCCCCTGTAGTCTGTTTGGGAACTGCCCCAAACTGCTCGACTAACAATTGATACAGCAGTGGTTTGAGGTCTTCGCAAGGGATGCCTTTTTGGACGCAAGCACCCAAATGAGCGTCTTTGCCAACAGTGCCTCCCATGTAGATGTCTACACCTTCGAGGGTTTTGCCGTTCTTGCGAACTTTTGTTCCCATCAAACCAATGTCTGCTACCTGGGGTTGACCGCAGGAATTGGGGCAGCCCGTCCAGTGAATTCTCACAGGTTTGGGAACTGAAAGTTCGGCTTCGAGTTCCTCAATCATTGCCACGGATCGGCTTTTGGTTTCGATGAGGGCGAAGTTGCAAAACTTGGCGCCGGTGCAGGAAACCAAGGCTCGTGTCAGCGGTGCGGGGTTGATGGAAAAACGCTGCAACAGCGGTTCTTTGACCAGCGATTCTATCCGCGAGTCGGGAACGTTGGGAATAATCACGTTTTCTTCGACAGTGAGCCTGAGCTCGCCGCTACCGTAAACCTCGGCGATTCTGGCCAAATCGAACAAATCCGATGCCTGCAGGCGTCCGACGGGAACGTGCAGCCCTACATAGTTGAGCCCTGATTGTTTTTGGGGGTAGATGCCGATGTGGTCGCGTTTGTCCCAGGTGATTTCATCTTTGGGCGCGGCGGCGGGCAAAGTGCGCCCTAATTCTTGTTCGACTTCGGCTCGGAATTTTTCGATTCCGAGTTCGTCAATCAGCCACATCAGCCGCGATTTTTGGCGGTTTGCTCTTGGGCCTTGATCGCGAAACACAGTTAAAATTGCTTTGCACAAATCTACAACGTCGCTGGGACTTGCCCATGCGTTGAGAGGAATTGCAGCTTCGCAGCGTTTGGCGGAGAAGAAACCGCCGACTAAAACGTTAAAGCCGATGTTGCCGTCTTTGTAAGCCGGTACGAAGGCGATGTCGTTGATTTCGGCGTGGACTGAGTTGTCGCGGCAGCCTGCGATCGCAATATTAAACTTTCTCGGCAAATTTGAAAACGCGGGGTTGCCTTCGCCGCTGTTCGTAATCATGTCTTGGACTTGGTTCGCCAGTTCCCGCGTATCAATCAGTTCGTCGGCGTCGAGTCCGGCGACTGGGGAACCCGTGATGTTACGCACGTTGTCCATGCCAGACTGGATGCTGGTCATGCCCGCTTCTTTGAGGCGGCGGAAGATGTCGGGTACGTCTTCGATGCGAATTCCGCGCAATTGCAGGTTTTGTCTGGTGGTGATGTCGGCGCTGCCGTCGTCGCCGTAGCGTTGGACGATTTCTGCTAGCGTTCTGGTTTGATTGCTAGTAATGATGCCGTTGGGCAAGCGCAGCCGCATCATGAATTTGCCGGGAGTTACTGGGCGAAAAAATATGCCGAGCCATTTGAGGCGGTGCTCGCGATCGATTTCGTCCATTGCTTCCCAGCCGATTGCGGCGAAGTGGTCGAGTTCGGCTGTTAATGTTAAGCCATCTTTTTCGGCTTTGAGTTTTTCAAACTTGTTCAGGCTCGCTTGGGCTTTGGGTTCTACTGTTTGGGTCATCGGTTTACCCTCGCTGCTGACTTGTGTGGGGAGGTATTGACTTGGAGCATAAAGTGTGTGTTTCCTGCTAACCTTAGTGACTGTATGGATTTAAAACTGTATATTTAGTTACTAGATGGAATTTCTTTTAAGCATGGTTGGTCTTCTGTAAACTTGAGCTTGACTGGGCGCTGGCTCGAAGGTCGCCAAACTATTTATGGTTATAGTTGCTACCGATGATTCGGTCGATCGCTGCGTTTCGATGCACCTTTGTTATGAGCTAATGTAAGGCCCACGATTGTAAATATTCGTAGCTATTTTTACAAAATATTGAGTTTTATGAATATTTCGCATAGGGCCGATGCGTTTTATACATGGGAAATGGGTAAAGACACCCCCAAAACGGAAAAATCTCTCTAAATCTTTAGATTTAGGAGGGGAGAGGGAGAAATTGGAATATCTAAGATTAATGTTGTGAGTGCGATCGCAGACTTAAAACGAGATTGTCACAACATTAGAGCGGTCGCTGTCACACAGTTTGCCTCAAAACATCACATTGTGTGCTATGCCAGCGTCACTCTTGATTTTCCAAGAAAGAGAGATGATATAAGCATCGAATTCAAGGAATGTCTCATGTTTTTAGTTCAACTTCTCCCCGGCGCTATTTCCGAAATGCTTGCTTCTGTTACGGATACGGGTTGTTTGACTTTAGCCGATCGCTACGGCTTGATGGCTGCTGTTTTGGATGACTCTCTCGACGATGAATACAGACATTCAATTAACCGCCTGCTGCGTTCTGTGATCAAGGGAAGAGTCAAGATAGTCAACGAACTGTCGGCGATATATTAACAGCATTTAAAAATTTGATTGATTTATGCAGCGCATAAGAGTGCAGAAACCACCGACGGAGTTAGAAGGAACCCACCATGCCTGCAGATGTATGGCAGAAAGTTAATTGGGTGTTCTAAAAACGTGCGATCGTTCTTGCCGTATGATTTTTTTTGACTATCCAATTCTCGCTTTGGGCGGCACTTAGAGAAAAAGTGCTGATTCATGAGAGCCTGTTGGGTGGAACGCTTATGGTAATATTAGTAAAATTGTTATGCGCGATCGGCCTTTGAGGAGTTTGAGGAATGAAGTCATCCCAACCAAGGTAATTATAATTATTAGACATCTCCAGCAAAGCCTGTCTTGAACAGGCAAGATGCCTGTTCCACAATAATTATTGGAGAGGTATATTGAACAGGGCTGGCGATGAAAGACAATTTATGAAAATTATTAATCACACCATCGAAATATTAATACAATCCGGCATCAGTATCTACAACATCACGCCCCCAATTGTCAAAATTAATTGGTAATTGATCATTGGTGACAAGTTAAGACTGTAAGTCTTTTGTCAAGAGGCTTTTAGAGAATTGTTGAAAAAAAACTGGTCAG
>NZ_JAUPTE010000105.1:0-19131 GCF_036701705.1 Microcoleus sp. w1-18aA5
TTTAGCAGGCATTCACTTTGTCTGAATATCATTATGTTATATTATACCACTATGCGTTTTAAATGCACAACAGCTTAGTACCCGGAACTTGTTTGTATGTGCAAGGGAAAAGAGTGAGGAAAACTCTGCCTACTACCGGGTTTGAGCTTGCTTGTAAGTGGAAAAGGAACTATGGGAAATATCAAGTTAAAGAAGCCTGGTTTATTCTCACGGACTTAAGCTCATTGCGAGCAGCGCTCAATGCTTATAAGCAGCGGATGGGTATCGAAGAAATGTTTCGAGATTGTAAAACAGGAGGCTACGATCTGGAAGGAACAAGCCTCAAAGGGAACCGACTTATTAACATGATTTGGCTCATGACACTGGCGTACACTTGGGCAATATTTCAAGGCACTGAACTGAAGAAAAAGCAGGTACAAAAATATGTATCTCGTCGCAAAGAACCCAAGAAAAAATATCGCAGACGGAGTACATTTGGTGTTGGTAAGGATGGAGAAAAGTGGGTTAATTATCTAGAACAATATTCTTTAGAGGTGGAACAGTTAATGAAGTTAACTCCTTCTAAACGCCGCTTTTATCAACAAGGTATGCGGGCTGCAACCCTTATAAACTCTATCTCGTAGACCTCTTCGTCACCCCCCCAGGAGCACATGAATTGCTTTTTTATCTCCTCCCCGCTCGTAAGAATGGCGAAGACTTTTGCCATCAATTGCGATTACTTCTCCTGGATTGAAGCAACTAATACATTGAATCCAGCTCAAAAAATATTTCTGAAATTGCTCCGGTTTTAGGCGAAAAAATCCTCGCGCAATTGTGCCATGTGAAGGTATGCCATTCGGTAATTATAAAATTTTATTTAACCATTCGTATTTAGCTCGCCTGTAACTTTCAATATTCACCCATGTATCAACACCACAAATCACGGCACAAATTGAGAGGGTGATAATATTAATTGATGATGATGTTTCCTTCGCTCAATTCTTGGATATTATAAGTCGGTAAAATGGTCGGCGATGGTGATTTTAGGTTTGAGATCCATACAGGTAAACCCTAATTAAATATTTTGTAGTTACTCAATAATTTTTCTCCAATATATAGCCTTTCTCAGTAACATGAGGTGCTCATAGGGCATAGAGCATAGGGCATAGGACTCGCCCCCATACCTCACCACGCTTGAGAACCGCTATACCAGATTCTGTTAACATGAAATTTAGATGCGTTCGCCCTGTTTATGGCATCGCCTCTTAAATGAAGGAGAATTAATTAATTAATAATTAAATGGGGGCGCAAAATCAAAAATAAGGGCAATGCTTTTATCACAGTTTAAATGTGCAACAGCTTAATAACTTAAAAAAATCTCTTAATCATTGGGAATTGGTAATTGGAAAGTGGTAAATTGGAATTAATTGGAAATTGTGCTTGTATTGACGACTTTAATCATCATAAAATTCGCTCGTACTTGCCTTCCTCACTACCAATCTATAATGCTGATACCGTACACGATCGTGATTAACCCGACTGGATATCGACGGAAATCGATAAATTGAAAAATATAAAAATTTGTATTTTTCAAACTCTTCCAGTTCTGCTTGTGGGGCTTTGCTTCTAGCTCTCCTAAAATATGCAATTTCTATGCCGATTAGGTAATTGGTTTGTGTTAATATGCTAAAATATCCAACAACCACGCGGTAATAATTAGGTGGACAAACTTCAGACTGATATAGAGGCAATCTACTCTCAAATTGAGGAATTGCGCCTGGAACGCCAGCAGCTTAGTATTGCCGATGTTGTCCCAGCCGGTGATTCGCCCCAAGCCATCGCCGATGCTTATCGGCGTCACGCGAGGGAAACAGCACAAGTGTCGGCAGAAGTCAAGGGGATAGATGACGCGATCGCGGCTCTGTCTGCTCAACTGAGTCAGAAACAGCAGCAGTCGGTAAAGTTGCAAAGAATCACTCCGATGGAGGAGCAAGTTGAAGAAGGAAGAGTGCTTGCTCAGGGACACGCGGAACGGATTAATGAACTGGCGGCGGAACTGGCGGCGGAAGTGAAGGGACTCAAAGCTATCGCCGACCAAATTAGTCCCAGCTACTGGCAGGTTTATTACAAACCTTTTATTACTGGTTTTAAAAGTATTTCTGTTCCCTACGTGCGATCGGACGGGGATGTTTGGACTATTGTCAATCGAGTAGTTTAGAGAGGCTGCGGGAGCAGAAATAATCAGCGCTGAAGACAATTTTTTTCCTGTCCCTATTCCTCCACCTCAACCTCGCAGCAGTTGCTTAATAGTGCCGACCAATTCTTGAGGGTGAAATGGCTTGGCGATGTAAGCGTCTGCTCCTTGTTTCATTCCCCAATAGCGATCGAACTCTTCGCTTTTGCTCGAACACATTACCACCGGCAAATTTTGGGTTTTAGGGTCGCTTTTGAGCCGACGACAGACTTCGTAGCCGTTCATCCGGGGCATCACGATATCCAGAACGACTAAATCTGGGCGGTTAGCCTTGATTTGCTCTAGAGCTTCTACGCCATCACTCGCTACCGTGACGTTGAGCCCTCTACCTTTGAGCAAGTCGGCGATCATCTCCCGCAGAGTGACGCTATCATCAACAACCATAACTGTACTCATAGAATAATCCCTACCAAGTTTCTGGGTTGAAACGTTCTCATTAACGTTTACACTAACGTTCACCTTCAAAGGTGTCTTTTCCTGATTGAGATTGCGCTCTGCTAAATGTAGTTTACCCACTTTTGCTGATTTCTCAATCATTTTCTGAGTAATTACCGCCAAATTTAAAGATCCGCGCAATCTCGGTTGACACACGAGGCTATGTCCGTTAGTCTATCATTTTCTTTCTCAAATGGTACTATTATCAAAAAATCAGGGTATAGCTTGGTTGTGCGTTTCCCCTTGAGGACGGCGGCGCTCTGCCGCCTGCATCAACATTTGTCTAATTAGGATTTTTCGTACCTAAAGCCGATAGTTTTTGGTCGTAGACCCTCTCTAAAACGATCGGGCGCTGGCGGTAGCTGTGACCGGTGTTTTTGCAGCCATTAGCAACGATTCCCAAAACGGAAGCTCCAGAAATTTTTAATTCTTCTAAAACTTTGCGAACTTGCGATCGGTCGGTTTGCCCAATTTGGACGACCATAATCGTAGCGTCTGTGTGAGCTGCGATCAAGTGGGTGTCTGCTAAGCCTGCTAGTGGCGGGGTGTCATAAATTACTAAGTCAAAAAATGCTTGAAATTGCTCCATCAGATACTGCATTTTTTTGGAAGAAAGAAGCTTGATCGGATCGGGAGGAATTTGGCCTGCGGTAAGTACAAACAAATTTTCTTGGTTCGGGGCTCGTTGAATCGCGTCGTTGAGGCTGAGATCTGTGGAGATGGCATCGCCTAGGCCACGCACGTTTGGCAGTCCTAATTTAGTGTGCAGTTGCGGGCATCGCAAATCTGCATCTACTAACAATACTCGCTGTCCGACTGCTGCTGCTGTGGCTGCAAGGTTCAAAGCTACTGTAGATTTGCCGTCTCCGGCTACGGCTGAACCAACTAAGAGCGATCGAATTGCCCTGCCTGCACTCAGCAAGTGAATGTTCGTGTATAGCGATCGAAATGCTTCTAAAAATTGATAGTCCAAGTCGCTCAAAATACTTGGCCCCCCGCTCATCGAACCAGTATCTCTAGGTTCGCCCGGTTCGACTACTTCCACTTTCGAGTTCGATCGAGCCGATGTTAGTTTCCTCTGTCTGGCTGGCGGTCTGCGCTTGACTTTTTTGGTAAACGGAATCACCCCGAGTATTGGCAATCTTGTGGCGATTCTCAGTGATTCTGGAGTGTGGAACACAGTATTTAGTACCTCTACCAGCAAGCCGACTGCTATACCCAGGAGAGTGCTTAAAATTACTGCCAGCGCTAACTGTTTTTTGGTTTGTTTGATGGTAGCTGTTATAGGGTTGCCGTATTTGTCTAGCGGAATTTCCGGAGGATTGATCAGCACCCAGGGGATTTGCTGCTGAGCTGCATCGATCCGCAACGCTTCTCGTTTTGCTAAGAAGTCCGAAAAACTTTTAGTAACTACTTGCAGTTCCCGCTGTAAATTGTCGTATTGTCGAGTTGTGACTGAAAAATTTCTAATTTTTTGGTTGAGAGCATTTTGCGAAGCGGTCATTTCGCGATCGCGCGCTTCAACTTCTTTGATCTGGGTCTCTAAATTTCCCATCACCACTTTTCTTGCTTGTTGAGTGGCGGTTAAAATCAGTTCTTCCCGACTTTTTCGCAACGCTAAAACTGGCAAACTGTCTTCTCTATACTGAGCTAATTTTAATGACAATTCCGAGTCAATTCTCTGAATTTGACCTAAGAGTCCGGCGTAAGCTTGTCCTTGGGTCATCAGCAGCCCCTGGGGATTATTTTCGTTGAGTAGTTTTTCATAGCTTTGATAGAGGTTTCGCATCCCTTTTAGCTGAACTCTAATTTCTACTTGCTTACCTCGAATGCTTTGAACTTGTTCAGAGAGAGATTTCCCCTCCATCTGAGGTTCAAACAAGTTGCTCTGCTGCCGCAGTCTTTGGACTTGCAGTTGCAGAACTTCCACTCTTTCTCGGAGCTTGGGCATCTCCGTATCTATAAACTTAATACCTTGATTAATGCCCATCAGCCGTTGCTGCAAGCTGTAATCTAGATAAGCTTTAGAAATTTTCTCCAATACGCGGTAAATCTTTTTTTGGTCTGAATCTTTGTAGCGAACTTGTAAAATTTTTGTGCCTTGCTGTTTGCCATCTTTCGTGTAGCTGATGCGCTGGATCGACATTTTTGATATCAGTTCGCTATAGTTCATTTTGGGATACGAAGCCCGCAATTCCTCAATCACTGGCTGCATCATTCTGGGACTTCGCAAAATCCTAATTTGGGTTTCGTAGTCTAGTAGGCTAATTCCTTCTATATTAATTCTTGCTAAGTCTGCAGATTGGGTGTTGTTTAATTGTTTGGATTGCAAACCTTCAGCCGTGGCTGGTTCTACTAACAGGGAAAAGGAGCCTTCATACTCGATCGTAATCTGTTTAGACGTGAGGACGATCGCTGTTCCTGCCAGGGCGCTCAAAGCAATGGTGGCTGCTGCCATGACCAGGAAGCGACGGCGCACGACCCCTAACAACCAGGACAAGTCTAGCTTTTCTTCTTCTCTCTCCTCTACGAAGTGAGATCTGTAGTTCTGAGCTGCTAACTCCGGCAGCTTGCCATTCGATTTGGGTTTGAAGGGTTGATAATCTTGTCTGCTATCCATATTCAGCCTGGGTATTTTTGAGGTTGATATTTTTGAGGTTGATATTTTTGAAGAGGCCAGGTCGCGGCTGGGTAATCTTATTGTTTCGTTTATTCTAGCCTTTGCCAGGAATTATCCACCTCACCCGCCGCCTTCTTACCTGAATAAAAATCGGAGAACGTTTATAAAATTTAACACTCCCGTAGCTGGCCCGACAGGTCCGATTACAGCGTTCATGCGATCGACAAAATTGACGAGACCCCTGCGAGATACGATAATCATGTCGTTGTTGCGAAGTTGAGGATTGGTTTCTTCGTTAATTCCTTGAGTTAAATTGACTTCGATCGTCCGTTTAGTAGCTGTACCATCGTTATTGAGGCGGACTAGCTCAACTTTATCCCTCCTAGCTCTGGTATTCTCGTAGCCAAAAAATCCTCTGGAAACTAAAGCTTGATTCAGTGTGGCATTAGCTGGGAGCCTCAAGGGATCGAGGGATGTTCTGAGTTCTCCTACTACATAAACGTTAATGGCGACAGGGGCAAAGTTAGTGCTCGCGAGTACGCCAGCTTCTGCAGGGTTGACGATCGTAGCTTTGGGAACGATGATCGTGTCTCCCTGCTGGAGGATTGTATCTTGGGCACCGTCGCCGGACTCTAGGAACTGCCACAGGTTGACTGGGATAATTTGTTCGCCGCTTCTGGTGACGCGCCGCACTTGGATTTGCCGGATGTCGGCATCGGATGTGATGCCGCCGGCTAGCTGAATCGCCCGGATGACGGTGGGGAAACCTTCGCGGCTGAGGTCGTTTGTGGTGTTGCCACCGATCACGACGTAAGCCCCAGGGCGGGTGACTTGACCCACGATGGAGATCGATCGAGGTTTTTCTGGGGGTGGCGAAAAGTTGGCCGTCGCAAATTGACGAGCTTCTGCTTGGTTGAAGTTGGCGACTGTGGGGATCACGATTGTGTCTCTGTCTTGCAAAATGATGTCTTGAGAGATGTCTCCTTCTTGCAAGAATTTCCACAGGTTGACGTTGAGGACTTGATCGGGGCCGTCTCGTTGGGGACGGCGGACACGGATGTTGCGAATGTCGGCGACACCCGTGACGCCTTCTGCTAGTCTGATCGCTTGGGTGACGGTGGGGTACTGGACACTCGGCGAGGCTCCCGGACCAGGAGTTAGGGTAATGATGAAGTTTCCGGGCCTGGTGACTTCTCCGATGACGCCGACGTTGAGGGGGCGGGCGGCGACGAGGCTGACTGTGACTATGGGGTCTTTGAGGACGCGGCGGTAGGCGTTGCGGATGATGTTGGTGGCTTCTACTAAGGTGCGGCCGCGGACGGAGATCAAGCCGATTAAGGGCAGGTTGACTGAACCGTCGGAAAGGACTTCGTAGCCGCGGCTGAGTTCGGGTACTTCGAGTATTTCTACTTGGATGCGATCGCCGCCCCCGAGTTTATAGCTTTCCGGCGATCTCGTAACGGGCGCAACGTTCTGGGCTTGCTGTGCGCCTAGCGGGATGGGAAGTTGTGCCGGGGTGCTTCTGGCATCAGCGAGGACACTGGAAGCAAACAAGACAACACCCACAACCGACCGGGCTATCTGTCTTGGAAAATGGGTGTTAACCATACACCACCTAATTTTATTGACTATGATTTATATAAGTGTAGCCTTTTTAGTGCTGGGCAAAAAGCTCATTATTTTAAGCTATCGCCGAAAAAACGATGCTGTATTTTTGCTTGATCCCTAATTTCTGTGTTAGCGTGGTTCCGGGTTGATGGCTATATTTTATATCTAGATAATTTTGTCTTGTTTGGGATAAAGGAAAGCAATTATGACTGAACCAGTGTCTCTACCAAATATGCTGAAAGAGCTGATTTTAGGTAGTTCTTCATTGACATGGATGCTACTTGCTATAGTCGCGATAGCCACTATACTATTATTTCAATTTGCTAGCTCTAAAAAAATAGGTTTAGCTTTAGAAAAAAGCTTTGCTGGTCTTTATATTTTCATCTCTCCCTTTCTGATACAACCTCCTTTTAATTACTTGCATTTTGTCAACTTGAAAGATCCAGAAGGTGGCATATTAAAACTCATACCTTATTTTTTTTACCCCTGGGTAGTATTTATTTTAATTTCAAGAATTAAAAAATTTAGTAGCAATTTTATAGAAATTTTTGCCAAAATATTGACAATGAATCCTTTTTTCTTACTTTATATATTACTGCCATTACTGTCTACATTATGGTCTCTAGTTCCTGAAGCAACGCTAAGAGCAGGCCTAGCTTTTTCAGGATTTACTGCTTTCGGGTTTTACATTGCAGCCCAATATAAATGGGAGGATTTATCTCGTTTCTGGCGGTGGGGATACACGGCAATAGGTTTGGCAAGTTTCGTAATAGAACCCCCTGGATCAGGCGATTTTGTCGGCTTAACCCAATCTAAAAATTCTTTGGGGGGAGTCTTAGCTCTCTGTACGGCATTTTGGTATTTGCATTATTTTCAAGGAGCTAAAACTCAGAAAGAGCGCTGGATTTCTTTGGGAATGATGTTCTTTTCGTTTTACCTAGTAAGGGCTAATAAATCGGGATCTGCTCTAGTGATTACTATCATATTAATAATGGCAGTGTCGTCACTAAATTTTCTAAAAAAATTAAGTTTTCAGTGGGCATTTACTGCGATTATATGTTTCCTGGTGGTCAGCATAATTATGACTGTTTTTGTAGTAGACAACCTAGAGGATATTATTGTAGGTGGGTTAGGCAAGGACTTGACTCTAACTGGGCGGACAGAATTCTGGCCACAGTTAGTGGCTGCGGTCAATCAGCGTCCCTGGTTTGGCTACGGATACGATGGATTTTTTCAACAAGATAAGCTAGGAGCGGGTACTCCTGCTTATTTTATTTATACTCCAAATGGATTTCAACCGAAAAATCCTCACAATGGCGCCATCGGGATCTTGTTAGCCTTCGGTTGGCCGGGATTAATTTTAATGATGACTTCCTTGGTACTCAATTTAGCTTACGCAGTTCGGTATTTGAGTCGTAGCACTCTGGAAGAAGCGGGAATGCCTATTTGTTTTCTAGTGTCTATTATTATAAGCAACATCACAGAAGGTTATATTATAGAGATAGCAAATCCTTGGCTGAGTTACGCAATGTTGACGGTTCGACTTGCGATAGATAATGCTAACAATAGTTCTAACAGTAGCACCAGTAACCCTCAAAGGCGTTCTTTAGCTCACACTGTCCATTGAAGTAACCATTGGGCGGATCGTGGGTCAAGTAGGGGAACATCTCATATTTGTAAAAACACTTCTTCTGACTCCTTCCTTCTTCCTCTTTCCTTCTACCTCCAAACTCCAATTTCTAGGTTGGCTGCTTTCATTAAGACGCTCCCTCAAGTTGTGGTATGTTGTTATAGGATCAACCAGTCTAATTTTGCAAGATTGCCGACCCTGCCAGAACCGCGTTTGTGTTTTGTAAAGATTTAAAATATTCTGATGCTAGATAAGTTAACTGCGGTCAGTCAAAGGCTCGGCCCTAGTCTGCGCCAGGTACTCAGCAACATAGCTTGGCTGTTCACTGACCAAATCTTGCAGATGGGTCTAGGCCTGTTTGTAGGCCTTTGGGTGGCTCGCTATCTTGGTCCGACACAATTTGGATTGCTCAACTACGCGATCGCCTTTGTGTCGCTGTTTAGTTCAGTGGCAACGATGGGGTTGGGTACTCTGGTAGTGAGGAATATCGCTCGCGACCCAGAATGCAAAAATGAGACTCTGGGAACAGCCTTCGGACTGCAATTTACTGGTGGCTGCATCACTTTGTTGTTAACTGTCACCGTGATTGCGCTACTCAAGCCCAACGACACTCTGACTCGGTGGCTGGTAGGTATCATCGCAGCAGGAACTATCTTTAATGCTTTTGAGGCTATCAATTTTTGGTTTCAGTCCCAAATCCAGTCAAAATATACAGTGTTGGCTAAAAATTCGGTATGTTTTTTAGTTGCTGCTGTCAGAATTGGGTTAGTGACAATTAAAGCCCCCCTGCTTGCCTTCGCCTGGGTTCGATTGGGAGAGGTGGCATTGGTAGGAATCGCTTATGTATATTTTTATAAGCTTACGGGGAATAAAATTAAGGATTGGCATTTTAGTTGGGAACGGTGTAAGGAACTGCTCTCGGAGAGCTGGCCGATAATTTTGTCGGGATTGGCAGTTTATGTGTACTCAAAAACCGATCAGATAATGCTCGGCGCCATGAATCAAAATGCTCAACTGGGCTATTATGCTGCGGCTGTTAAAATTTCGGAAATCTGCGATTTTTTGCCGATGATCATATCAAGCTCTATTTTTCCCAAATTAGCGAATTTGAGAAAGACAAATTATGAAGAATATCTAAATAAATTTCAAATTTACTCGGATATTATGATATTTTTATGGTTGGGGGTGGCCATACCGATATCATTACTTTCTCCCTGGATAGTGCATCTGCTTTACGGTGAAAAATATGCACAGTCAGCAGCGGTACTGGCTCTCTACGTTTGGGCGCAATTTGGCAGTAATTTTGGAGTAGCACGGAGTACATATTTGAACATAGAAGGTCAGTTGCGCTACGGCCTTTACTTAACTGTAGTCGGATCTATTTTCAATGTAGCGTTGAACTTTTTTTTGATTCCTAAGTATGGAGCTTTTGGAGCAACTGCAGCTACTCTTATAACTTATTTTTACGTGATTATATTAGTGAATTTCTTGATTAAGGAATTGCGCCCCTTCGGGAATTTCATCTGGCGATCGCTTAACTTATACAAGGCAGCTTGTAGAATCAGAGGATTAATAAAGTGATTCAAATTAAACCTAAAATCGAACAGCGATCGAATTGCCCCTATTGTGGAACAGAACTTCATCCCAAAAATGTTCTGTGGCACGGTATCCACATTATTCTAGACTCTAAGTGCGAGGGATGCGGCAGCGAGATAATCGACGATTTGAGAGTAGGTCATGGAGTGAAAAACTACATCCAAGTTAATTTAATAAAAGGAGAAGTTTTTGCAGCCGATACTTACAAAAAGGAATGGTTAGGCAAACCATTACTCTATTCACTCCAAAATCCTCAACCGGAACAACTTGAGATTGTAAAAGAAATTTTTAAACCCTGCAATCGGGTAATTATCTTAAACTGTATCGATCATCTTTATGGTCACTCCCTGCTCAAGTTGCTAAATGCACAAAGGCACTTAGAATGCAATTCTGACTACGGGTTAGTTGTGATAGTTCCTAAGTTCTTAAGGTGGATGGTTCCCGATGAAGTTGCAGAAATCTGGACAGTGCCTATGTCTTTAAAAAATGGTCAGAATTACTATCCCAGTTTCGCCGAGTTTGTTGAAGAAGAAACTAAACGCTTTGATGAAATTTATGTCAGCGAAGCCCATTCTCATCCCAGTCAGTTCGACATCACGCGCTTTACTAGAGTTCCCAAACATAACTTTGAGAACAAAGAAATCAAAATTACTTTTATTTGGCGCGAAGATCGTTTATTAGTTAACCGTTTGCTGTTTCGAGTGCTTAGAAAAATAGATCAACAAGCAATGTCACTGCGATTGCAAAATTTAAAAATTCAGCAGTTATTTGAGAAGATCAGGTTGCAAGTACCAGAAGCACAATTTGCAGTGGCTGGTCTGGGGACAAAAACTAAGTTTCCAGAATGGATTAAAGATTACAGGGTGGATAGTTTTAATGAAAAAACTGAAAAGGAGATTTGTCACCTTTATTCAGAGAGCCGCTTAATAATTGGTCTTCACGGCTCCAATATGTTGCTACCGTCTGGTCATGCTGGTATGACAATTGATTTGATAGATGAGCGGTGGGGAAACTTTGCCCAAGATATTTTATACCAAGAAAGCGACCCGAGAATGGCTACTTTTCGCTATAGATTTTTGCCGTATCAGACTAGCAATGATACACTGGCATTCATAGCGGCTGTAATGCTTCTCAAGTGGTCTAAATTTAAATCCCAGATGACTGCTGATGTTATATAACGTCCGGCTACTTAGACATAATACCGAATCGGTTAGCATTCAACTATTTTCCGTATTATAAATATGGATGAACTTGTCAATGTTGTGAAAGTCTTTGACATTTTTTCTCAACCATTGTTCATCCTTGTCCCACCACTTAAACTTCAGCAGAAAATCAATCTTTTGTTCATCAAACCTATAGCGAATAAGTTTGGCGGGAATTCCTCCACAGATAGCATAAGGTGGCACATCTTTGGTGACAACGGCTCCGGCTGCGATGATGGCTCCATCACCAATAGTTACACCATCTACAACAATAACATTTGAGCCAATCCAAACATCATTACCTATATGGACAGTTTTTTCCTCTTCTTCAAAATATTTTTTGTCTACAAAGGTTGTCCCTACTAGCATCTTGGGCGAATAAAATATCGGATGGCTTGAAACAAAATTTCCTACAGGATGTACGCCTAAGCGAATGATGCAGTTGGGCCCAATCGAACAAAAATTGCCGACAACACCATTGAAAATTCGCGTATTATCGCGCACATAAGTGTAAGAACCAATGACAGAATCTTTTATGGCTACGCGACTAGACACACTAACATTGTGACTGATAGTTGAATTGGTAACCAAAGCCATATAGTCTTGATAAAAGTTATCATATTTAAACTTGTTCTTCCACCAATTGACTAAAAATCGCAGATATTCAGTGATCGGATTTTTGAGTAGAGAACTGAGAAGTGTTGACATTTTAGACATGGTTACTAATTACTTATTCAAGGTTAAATATTGTGTTCCCGCATAACTTATTTATTTTTTTCTTAATACGCCTGATTAATGGAGGATGATAATCATAAAATGTATCTTGAGTGAATTGATCGGCTACAAAATTTCGGATCGCGTGGTTGGGATGCCTTAAAGGAAAGGTTATTGCTTCCGTTGGCATATTACTGTATATACTATCTTCTCCTGAAGTATGGGTAGCTTGACTGCCAAATCCAATATTAGAAATTAAATTTTTTTCTGGAATAATAGCAAGTCCATTTTGAACCCAACAAGTAAAAAGCCATCTAAAAAACCAATTGTTGAGAGTTCCATCATAGGAAACTTGAAAAGCACTATCCCAAACTTTTACAGATTGAGGATTAGCTAATAAATTTTCGAGAAAACCTGCTTCCCGAAGTTGAGGCCATAACTTCATGTCAATATCATAGTATTGCCATGCTCTGCGCCAAGTTGCCCATCCCCAACAGTTACTAAAACGCGAAAAATAGTAACTGTCTTCTGTTCTTTTTCTCCCAAACTGTAAATTTACACCAGCGATTGACATAATCCGTTTGTCATCTCGATAATGCTCTAATAACTGTTCACAAAAAGGGAAGAAGTCTGGGTGGGGCAAACAGTCATCTTCTAAAATAATTGCTTCCTCTACGGTATTAAATACCCAGTCGAAACCGCTAGAAATGCGATCCTTGCAACCAAAATTAATCTCTGAATAATTTTTCAGAACTTCACAGTCCCAATCGACCCGATCGATAATTGCACGTACAGCGGCGCACTTTTCAGCTTCCCCAGGTTTGTTGGCACGAGGGCCGTCAGCAATTACTAACAGCTTAGGCGGCTTAACTTGTCTAATCGCCTCGAAGACTTTTTCGGTATTATCAACTCGATTGAAGACAACGAAAACAATGGGAGTTTTTATCGGAGAATGTGGCATTTAAACTGTTTAACTCCAAGGATTATAAATATTTTTGCTTAGTAGAACTCATCATTATAAATGTGCTAGGAAGCTTGCAGGGTTGGTCTGTTAACTTAAGTTCTAAATTCCAATTTATCACCAAAAAGTTCGCGGGTCAACTATAATACAGCAATAGTTTACCCAGACAGACTTCTAAGACTGACGCTCTTAAACTCTCAAACCTTGATACCCCGACCCCCAGGGCTAAGTGGGGCACTCTTAAAGCCCTCTTGTGAAAGGGGCGAGCGACTGCGTAAGCCCTAATTTCGTTCTTGTAGCGGCGGTTGCAACCGCCGAGCAAGTGGCCAAATAAAACACTGTTACTTTTAGCCTTACCTATCGTTAAAAACCGCAACACAGGGAAGAATGAACCGTACTAATATCGCCGTCCTTTTAACTTGCTTCAACCGCAAACAGAAAACATTGGCTTGCTTAGAGGCTCTTTTTAACCAGGCACTTCCAGCCAATGTAGATATTTCCACCTATATAGTAGATGATGCCAGTACCGACGGTACCAGCGAAGCAGTTCACCAAGCCTACCCTCAAGTCAAGATTTTTCATGGGGATGGCAATTTATTCTGGAACGGCGGAATGCGCTTTGCTTTCACCGAAGCCATGAAAGACGATCCCGACTACTACCTTTGGCTGAACGACGATACAATTATGTATCCAGAAGCCCTTAAAACCTTATTAACAACCAGCAACCAACTCGCTCAAAAAGGAGAAACAAAAGCCATCGTCTCCGGTTCTACCTGCGATCCCCAAACGGGTAAAACTACTTACGGTGGCGTGGTGCGAGACCACCCCCTTCTTCCCTTCCGATACCGCCTCGTAGAACCAACTCAAGAAGCTCTACTTTGTAGCACAATACATGGCAACTGCGTTCTACTTCCCCGCAATGTCGTCCAACTTGTGGGCAACCTAAATCCTGCTTTTGTTCATTATATTGGCGATTGGGATTATGGTTTACGAGCGAGACAGAAAGGATGTACAGTTTGGATTGCTCCCGGTCATTTAGGAACTTGTTCCCTAAACCCACAGGTGACAAAAACCGCTGCAAAAAATTTGAGCGAAGGGTTAGATAAAATGAGCACGCCGAAAGGTTTATCCTTTAAAGATGCGACCCTGCAACCGCCTGGAGAATGGAAAGTATTTACTCAGCAGCATGGTGGTTTGTTGTGGCCAATTTATTGGCTGCTACCTTATCGAAGGTTAGTTTGGTTGTCAGTGTTGAGTAAACTGGGATTGACTAAAAACAAAACTCAAGGTGAATAGGATGGTTGACAAAAATGAATTTCGCATCGCTTGGCTCGTTCCTTCGGCAGAATTTGGGGCCTATTGGCCGCCGGTTTTACATGAACTCAAAAAACTAATTCCGAACACGATTTTTTATACAGGTCGCCTCTGGCCTCGCTATGATCCGGAAGCTCCGGGTACAGAAGTAGTCGAAGTTGTGGGAGATACTCAATTCATCACCACCCAAAAGATAGAAACGGGGTACAGTCGTGGTTATATTAAGGCTACTCCTGGGATTATTTTTCCTCTTTTGAAATTCAAGCCCCAGGTCATTTTTGCTAGTGGATTTTCGATCTGGACATTGGTAGCTATAATCTTTAAGCCTATAGGGAAATGGCGAGTGGTTTTAGTTTATGAAAGTAGTTCCCCGAATGTAGACTTTCGAGATTCTAAGGTGCGCTCGACTATTCGACGCTGGATGGGGAAATTTGCGGATACCTTTGTTTCTAATAGTCGCCGAGGTAAAGAATATTTGGTAGAAGTGATTGGGACCGACGAAAGTAATATCTTTGCTAAACCTTACATGGTTCCTGATGCTAAAGCTTTGGTACAAAAGTTAGAAAATAATAAGTCTGTATCCTTGTCATTTCCCCACCCAATTTTTTTGTGCGTGGGTCAAGTAATTTCTCGCAAAGGGATTAAGAATCTGTTAGAAGCTTGCACACTTTTGCAAAGCCAAGGATACTCGAATTACACAGTCATTATCGTTGGAGACGGAGAACAGCGACCGGAACTAGAAGCTCTTACAAAAGAATGGGGTTTAGAAAAACAAATTGTTTGGACAGGGTGGATAGAATACGGATACTTGGGGTCTTATTTTCTAGAAGCTGATGTGTTTGTTTTTCCTACGTTAGAAGATACTTGGGGAATGGTGGTGCTAGAAGCGATGGCATTTGGTAAGCCGGTTTTGTGTTCAAAATGGGCTGGGGCTTGCGAAATGATCGTTGAAGGTGAAAATGGTTATATTTTTGATCCCTATCAGTCGGAAGGTATTGCAAACGCGATGCGGGACTTGATTGATTGCCCCGAAAAGTTAGTGATGATGGGGCAAAAATCCCAGGAACTGATCGCTGAACATACACCAGAAAAGGCTGCCAAATTAATAGCAGATGTGACGTCGCTAGTATTGGAGAAAAGTTGATGAAAATTCTTTTATCTGCCTTTGCGTGCGAACCGAATCTCGGCTCGGAAGAGGGAGTAGGATGGAATACGGTTATCCAATCTGCTAAACATCACGAAAGTTGGGTATTTACTCGCACGTTTTGTCGATCGTACATTGAAGCAGAACTAGAGCGGAACCCAGTGCCAAACCTGCACTTTGTTTATTTTGATCCGTTTGGGTGGAGCGAAGATTGGAAGGGGAAACAAGGATTGCTGCAACTTCACTACTATCTGTGGCAAATCTGGGCTTATTTTATCGCTCGGAAGCTCGATCGCGAAATTGGTTTTGACATAGTTCATCACGTAACTTACGTCAAACATTGGTCTCCAAGTTTCTTGGCGCTGTTGCCGCATCCTTTTATTTGGGGGCCTGTGGGGGGTGCAGAAACAGCACCAAAGCCTTTTTGGCAAGATTTTAGCCGCCGGGGCAAAATTTACGAAACGCTGCGGGCATTGGCTCAAAGCGTAGGAGAACGAGATCCTTTTGTGGGTCTGACGGCGCGTCGCAGTGCCGTGGCGCTGGCAACTACGGAAGAAACCGCAGCCAGACTGCGATTTCTCAAAGCAAAAAACGTGAAGATTTTCTCGCAAGTCGGTTTATCACAGCAGGAAATTCAAGAACTAGAGAAATTTTCTCCCCCGCCTGAGCAACCAATTAGATTCATCAGTGTCGGTCGTCTCTTACACTGGAAAGGGGTGCACTTGGGACTCCGTGCATTTGCGGAGGCGAAGCTGGAACAATCGGAATACTGGATTGTCGGAGACGGGCCCGAAAGGCAGCGCTTGGAAGCTTTGGCAACAGAATTGGGACTGGCAAATAAAGTATTTTTTTGGGGAACTTTATCTCGCACTGAAACTCTTTCTAAAATGGGGGACTCTCACGTTCTCCTCCATCCGAGTTTGCATGACTCTGGTGGTTTTGTGTGCACGGAAATGATGGGGGTTGGCCGTCCCACAATTTGTTTGGATTTGGGCGGGCCGGCTACTCAAGTGACAGAGCAAACGGGAATTAAAGTGGCTGCTACTGATCCCGATCGCACGGTGCAAGGTCTAGCAGAAGCTATAGTGTGTTTAGCGCAAGATCGTGAATTGCGAGAGCGCTTGGGTCGATCGGGTCAAACGCGCGTCAGGGAAATCTATGATTGGAATGTTAAAGGTCTATTTTTCGCCCAATTGTGCGAAGATGTATTCGATGGAAAATCAGGATAACTTCTGATTTGTTCGATCGGGCACAACAAAGAAAACTATATTTTTTCAGGCGGTGAAACGTGGGCGTTGCAATCATTACTGGCTCGGCGGGTTTAATTGGCTCTGAGGCGTGTAAGTTCTTTGCCAAACAAGGCTTAGATATAGTTGGCATCGACAATAATATGCGCCAGTTCTTTTTTGGTGCTGATGGTTCTACAAACTGGAACCGCCAACTGCTCGAAAAGTCTTTGGGTACCAAGTATTATCACTTAGATGTTGACATTCGCGACTATGAAGCGATTACCAATATCTTTCAGCGGTACGGCGAGTCGATCGAATTAGTAATTCACACAGCAGCCCAGCCCAGCCATGATTGGGCTTCCCGTGCTCCGAAAATAGACTTTACCGTCAATGCCAACGGCACTCTCAATCTTCTAGAAGTAACTCGCTTGTACTGTCCTAAAGCGGTTTTCATTTTCACTTCTACCAATAAAGTATACGGCGATACGCCTAACAATTTGCCTTTAATTGAATTAGAACACAGGTGGGAAATTGAACCAGGCCATACTTACGAAAGCGGTATTCGGGAAGATATGTCAATTGATCAGTGCCTGCACAGTTTGTTTGGTGCTTCTAAGGTAGCTGCTGATATTTTAGTTCAAGAATACGGTCGATATTTTAATATGAACACCGCTTGTTTTCGCGGTGGCTGTTTGACGGGTCCAAATCACTCTGGAGCTCAATTGCACGGCTTCCTCGCCTACTTGATGAAGTGTGCTGTCACGGGAACTCCTTACACCGTGTTTGGCTACAAAGGCAAGCAAGTTCGCGATAACATTCATAGCGCTGATTTAATTTCGGCATTTTATGAATTTTATAAAGCTCCCAAAAGCGCCCAAGTTTATAATACAGGAGGAGGCAGGTACAGCAATTGTTCGATGTTAGAAGCTATCCAGATGTGCGAGGCAATTGCGGAACGCAAGTTTAATTGGACTTATGCTGAAGGAAATCGCATTGGCGATCACATTTGGTGGATTAGCGACAATTCAAAATTTTCCAGTCACTATCCCAACTGGAAAATGAAATATAACGTTAAACAAATCCTACAGGAGATTTATGAATGTAACCGCGAGCGTTGGCTGAAAGAGGATTCTAATGATTGAACGGGGCAAAAAGAATGGGCTGGGGATTTCGGTAAACGATTGAATAATACAAGGTTAAAGAAATCTTAGGGGAGATTTATGAGTGTAACTGCGAGCGTTGGCTTAAAGAGGTGTTCCATGATTGATAAAGGGAAAAAGAATGTACTAGGAATATTAGTAAATGCCGTTAATTATGAAGCGGCTGTTAGCAAAATTATTGCAGCAGCCAGCGCCGGAAAACCACTGTCTGTTTCTGCTCTAGCGGTTCACGGGGTAATGACTGGAGTTCTCGACAGCACTCACCGTTATCGGATTAATCACATTGACTTAGTATTGCCAGACGGACAGCCGGTCAGGTGGGCGTTAAATTGGCTCTACCATACGGAATTGCCCGATCGAGTTTGCGGGCCGAATGCGATGTTACAAATCTGCGAACGTGCGGCAGAAGAAGGATTACCTATCTATTTGTACGGCTCTCAAGCTTCTGTACTGGAAGCTTTATCTCGCAATCTCTGCCAGCGTTTTCCCAAGTTAATTATTGCTGGAACTCAGCCTTCTAAATTTAGGCAGGTTTCGGCCCAAGAGAAACAAGAAATTGCACAGGAAATTCGCAACAGCGGTGCAGCAATTACTTTTGTCGGTTTGGGGTGTCCCCGGCAAGAAGTCTGGGCTTACGAATACCGGGACGACTTATCAATGCCGTTGATTGCTGTAGGTGCTGCTTACGATTTTCATGCGGGTAATTTGGCTAAATCTCCTGACTTTTTATCTAAAATAGGTTTGGAATGGCTGTTTCGGATGATGAAAGAACCTCGGCGCCTTTGGCAGCGGTATGTTTTTTTGAATCCGCTTTATATCTGGCTGTTTTTGCTACAAGCTTTGAAAATCAAAAAGTTCGACCCCACAGACGCGACGCCGCCTGTTGAAGAAGTATTATATGGTTGAAATTTAAAAGTTTCTTGTGCATTATGAGTGCTCACAAGAAAAAAGCAAACAAATCGTAACTAATCGTTTTGAGGTGCAAGTGCGATCGCATATTCAAGAAAACTTATATCAAATCCGGTGGCATCGGAATTATAGTGGGATATCTTAAGCTCGCTATCCAAATCGCGAGCTTAAGATATCCCACTGACATGATCCAAATATATTATGCCGATGCAACCGCAAACGATGTTACGCCAGAAAGCAATTTTTACATTATCTATGCAGTAAGCTGCGGACTGCACACCTTACAAACAAAGTTGGTTGGCATTGGTGACAAGTTAAGGAAAAAGGGAAATTGTCAAGGGTAGTATTTGCATGGGTCTGGGATCGTGGGAAACTT
>NZ_JAUPTE010000106.1:0-19054 GCF_036701705.1 Microcoleus sp. w1-18aA5
GGACATTTTGACCTGAACCCTCAGTGAGATTAATCTGTTATTCTATCAGGCCTTACACTAGAATGAAATAGCCCTGTCGATCAAGCACCCTGGATAACAGATTGTCTTTCCCGTTCAGCTTTCAATTTTCGCAATCTTTCTGTCGCCGGATGGGGATTTGCTACTTGGAGCTTTCGCTGCTGATGCGACCATTCCAACCAATCTTGCAAATATCTACTTACTGATTCTTGATTTTGTAAATAATACAAAATAGTCGTATAGACTTCTGCCAAAGTTAGAGATGGATAGAGTTGCTGAATTTCTTCTGGGGTGCGTTCTCGATACAAATACTCATACAGTACCGTCTCAATCCCGATGCGATGTCCTTTAATGCGAATATCATCCGGTGCTAAGAAATCAAAATACTCATTCAGTCCCATATCTAAAATCCCTCTTTTAGCTATCTACTATTCTACTATTCGGTTTGATCGGAAACTATAATGCGATCGATTTCTTCGCGGTGGCGTTCGTATTTTTTATCTAGTGACGAGAAATACCCAGATAAACCGGGTTTCTCAGTTCTGCGTGTGATACCTACTTACTTAAACTTTAGCTAATCTAAATATAAACACATAATCAACCTCAATCTCATGTTTTTTACCAACAGATGACAAAGGGTGATACCCTTAAGATAAGAATTTATTTGTCTATGAACCAAATTAAACGTGTTGTCATAGTGGGAGGAACCCACGGAAACGAACTCACAGGAATTTACCTGGTGAATAAATTCGATCGCGCGCCAGAGTTAATTGGGCGATCGACTTTTGAAACAATGACTCTGCTAGCCAATCCCAAAGCTTGCGAAATCGGGACACGCTACGTCGATATCGACCTCAACCGCTGCTTTCGACAGCCAGATTTAGAAAATCCCCATCTCTCCAGCTATGAAGCGCAGCGGGCGAAAGAAATCTACCGCATTTTTAGCTCAAAAAACACTCATCTGCCCAACGTAATTATCGATTTGCACAGCACCACATCCAACATGGGGCTAACATTTATTCTCGCCAGCCATCATCCATTTAACCTGCAACTAGCAGCTTATTTAACCTCTGTGTATCCCCACCTAAAGCTACTGGCTTCGGCAACCAAGAATCATGATAGTCCTTTGCTGCGATCGCTTTCGGTATTAGGCGGTACGCTGGAAGTTGGCGCAGTCCCGCAAGGCGTATTAGATGCGTCTTTATTTCAGCAAACTGAGCAAGTTGTCGGCACGATATTAGACTGCGTAGAATCCTACAATCAAGGCACAATGCCTGCTGCAAAGAATCCCCTGACTATTTATCAGACTATTGGGGCGATCGACTATCCCAGAAACGAGAACAGAGAAATTCAGGCAATGATTCATCCTCATCTGCAATCCAGAGATTATCAAGCCCTGAATCCCGGCGATCCGATGTTTTTGACTTTGGATGGTGAGTCGGTATTGTATGAAGGTAAATCAACCGTTTATCCGATTTTCATTAACGAGGCTGCTTACTACGAAAAAGGAATTGCCTTGTGTTTTACTCAAAAGCTAATAGTCAATCTTGAGTAGAAGATTAAAAATTATTCTTGAGAATTTTCCGGTGACAAAAACTCCTCTTTAGAAGCCGTAGTCAAAGAACGCAATTCCTTCCATATTTCCAAAGTAATAATACAGGTAATCAGCCACACCAAACCAGCCGTATAACCAGCAATAACATCGGTAGGCCAGTGAACTCCTAGGTAAAGCCGGCTAAAACCAATAGCAGCAATTAATACAACTGTCAAGCCGTAAATCGACCAGCGCTGCTTGGGAAAGCGTAGACCCAAAAAATATCCTAGCAAACCGTAAATAACCATTGAAATCATTGCGTGTCCGCTAGGAAAACTGTAAAATGTTACATTAACAACGCGCTCCCAAAGTTGAGGTCGATCGCGGGCAAAAAGTTTTTTTAACAGTAAATTCAAACCGATCGCTCCCCCAGCCGCGAGCGCAATAGTTGCAGCTTCCGATCGGTGATTGCGCGCTAGCAAAACAATACCCAACGTCAGACAAATCACTAGCAGCAACTTCGGCTCGCCCAAAAAAGTAAAGCCCAGCATTATTTGATCGCGCAACGGAGTGTGCAATTGCCTCAGAGCTAGTAAAATAGAGGTATCGAAAACGTAACTTTCTTTTTCCAACACGTCTTCGGCAAGGGTGGCAAATCCCCACATCCCCAAAGCCGCAACAGCAAGCCCGGCCAGCCGAATTATTGAAATGAGCGATCGAATTTTAGAACGCATTCTTGAATTAATTAAAAATTTTAAATTTCCAACTCAAAATAATACAACAAATATAGGAAACGAAAAAGCCTTACCAATCGTCTAGATGCTTGAGCAACTATATTCTGAATGATTAATTGAGTTTTCACTACCCACCTCAGCTTTTACATCCAACCTGCGAATGACTATACTATCAAAAAAACACATTTATGCAATTTTGTTGGTCGTGGGGTTGACAAATCTTTATAGTTGTGCTAATAACAGCGGAGTAAATGCCCCGATCGCCGAAGCCCACACGATCGCCCAGCGTCTCGTTTCGACCGCAGTCGCCCAAAAGCCGAACAACCCGCAATTCGGCCAGCCGATCGACTGTACCCTAGGTAAAGACTGTTTTGTATTGCTGTATTTCGATCGAGAACCCGGCCCCACCGCCGTCGATTTTGGCTGCGGGCGTCAAACCTACGACGGCCACGACGGTACAGACTTTGCGATTCCCGACGCCAAAGCCATGGCAAAAGGAGTGCCAGTGATTGCCTCCGCTGCCGGTAAAGTTTTGCGAGCACGAGATGGTGTGGTCGATCGGCGTTTACAAAACGAGACAGAGAAAGCCAACATCGCAGGCACAGAATGCGGCAACGGCATGGTAATCGACCACGGCGGTGGTTGGGAAGCCCAATACTGCCACCTCCGCAAAGGCAGCGTTGCCGTTAAACCGGGGATGCAGGTACAAAAAGGCACTGTTTTGGGCATGGTGGGGAACTCTGGGATGGCCTCTTTCCCCCACGTACACGTAACTTTTCGCTATCAAGGCAAACCCGTAGATCCCTTTGTCGGCCCCGACGCGAAGGTAGGCTGCAACATCGCCCGCAATCCTATTTGGGACAAACCTCTAGACTATATTTCCACAGGTTTAATTAGGGCAGGTTTTGCCAATAAGCCACCCGATATCAACGCTGTCTGGGAAGGACAATTTTCCGAGACTCAACTCCCTCTAAACAGTCCAGCTTTGTTGTTTTGGGTGCAAAGTTACGGAGTGCTCAAGGGCGATCGCGAACAATACAAATTATTTGCACCCAACGGCACAACCATTGCCGATCAAACCAATGAAATTAAAGCCCCCAGCCGCACTTGGTTGGGTTATGTCGGCAAAAGAAACAGTACAAATTCTCCTCTGACTCCCGGAGTTTGGCGGGCCGAATACCGGTTGACGCGGGGCGATCGAGTTTTGGCAGAAGTCAAGCGAGAAGTAGAGTTGCGTTAGTTAGTTGACTGTTGACTGTTGACTGTTGAATGTTGGCAGTATTTAATCCGTGTAGCCGTGTCAAAATGACTCTCTTCCTTCTTCCTTCTTCCCTCTTCCTTCCGAAGATTATTTCAGCAGCCAGCCAAATAATTCTCCGACACTCAACCGCAGTTCGTTAGCGAAGGACGGCACAGGTAGCAGCATTTCTGGTTCATCAAATACTGCTGTCTGTTGCTGGGGAACATAAACAAAAACGCATTGTTCGTCGGGATCGATCAGCCAGCCCATTTGAGTTTCATGATTTAAGCAGTGCAGAATATTTTTAGTAACTTTAGTTTGACTTTGGTCTGGCGACAAAATCTCAATTGTCCAATCAGGAGCTATGGGAAAGACATCAGCAATTTCGCCGTTCTCATCGGCGGGAATTCGGTTCCAGACAAATACTGAAACATCAGGCACTGTTGACCTTCCGCCAAAGGTACACCGGAGTTCTGGAAATGCTCGTGCAACTTTTTTGGGTTTTAATATAGCGTTAATGAAAATAATTAGTTCACATTGAGTCGTACTGTGTTTCCCTTGTGGCATTGGCTTCTGAATAATTTGATTATCAATGTATTCGCTGGCAGGTTTGGTTTCGGGTAGTTGGAGAAACTCTTCTAAAGTTAAGGATTTTAATCTTGTTTGTACCATTTTAAGTTCACCTCTAATGAAGTAGATCTTTTAGCAGCAGTCTAGTCTAAGGTAAATTGTTCCAAGCTTGAGCCACAATGTCGCTCAGCCATAGCCTCTGAGCAAAATCGAGCAGATTGTCGTCCGCGAGTACCTCAGCCTTTAATTCATCCAAAGACTGAGATCGCGATCGAGCTATTTGAATCACACCCGCGATCGCCGACGCCACCAATTCTTCATTCAGCGGCTGCTGTCGCAAAGCAATCATTTCTTGAGGATTCGTAGGAATGGGATAATTCATAGAAGTGCATACCGAAAGGAGTAGATATTCAGCCGTTGCGCCCCCACCGAGAGCAAGAGCGATCGAAAACCTAAAAATCTGAGAACATTGTAAACTTATTTAAAACTAAATAAGTATTCGGGAGTATAGCCTACTTTGCTCCCTTGTCAACTCCCCCATCTTTATTAATTTATTCAGAATTGAGAGCCTAATCATGCAAGAAATTCTTTATCTAGAAGTCCCGACACCGGATACAGCAGCCGTCTGCACTTGGTTGCAGCACGAATTCGATCCCGGAATGGGAGAAAAAATTATTACTGCTGACGGCTTTCGACTGCTTTCACCAGCCACAACAGCCGAGGTTCTCAAGTCTGGAACTCAAAAGGCCAATCCAAAACCCGCATTGGCTGACACCAAATTAGGAAACCCAAATTGGCGATCGACTGAACTTTCCACCTTTGTCTGGTCACTGCAGCGCACCACTTATTTAAAAGTCTTTCGTCTAGAAGATGCGCCTGCGGGAGAAAAAAAGTTCCTGGAAGCTCTGAATCTTGCTGTAAGAAACAAGTTTCCCGATCGCTACCGGGAACCCCCTGTCATAGACCTCTCCAAACAGTCAATTTTTGAGGCTCTTGCCCCCTATTACCCCCTCACCGTCAAATACTTCCAAAAAATGCCTCAAGGCGAATACGACCTCAAGCGCGTCTACTGGTGGGAACAGCGTTGGCGCGAAGGCACTCGCAATCCTCAAACGCCAAAACAAGTAGTGTTTTTGAAGGAAGAGGGTTCGGCAACGGATTCTGTAACGGATTTAACGGATGTAACGGATGTTAAGAAGAAGGTAAAAAGTACAGTTTCGGTGTCTGATTCTGGCGATACTTTTTACGACTTAATTTATATTGGCGGGGCCTTGGGAGTGATTCACGCCGCAGTCATGGCGAGATTGGGCTACCGGGTGCTGCTAGTTGAACGAATGCCTTTCGGGCGAATGAATCGCGAGTGGAATATTTCGCGGGACGAAATTCAAAGCTTAATTGATTTGGGTTTATTTACTGCTGCAGAAATCGAAACTTTGATTGCCAGAGAATACAAAGATGGCTACAACAAGTTTTTTGATGCTAACAATCCGTTCGTGGCTAAAGCGCCTGTTCTGCACACACCAAAGGTACTCAATGTAGCTTTGGACGGAGAGAAATTGCTAAATTTAGCGGGACTTAAGCTAACAGAAGCTGGTGGAGAAATCTGGGACGAAACTGAGTTTATCAGAGCAGATGTTGAAGCGGAAAAAGTAGTAGTTCAGGGCCGCCACTTGCCGACAAAAGCCGATCGCACTGCATTAGGACGGCTGCTGGTGGATGCAATGGGGTCGGCTTCTCCCATCGCTTGGCAATTGAACGAAGGGCGGACTTTTGACAGCGTTTGTCCGACAGTGGGAGCAGTCATCGACGGAGGATTTGAGCCGGGAATATGGGATTCCGATTACGGGGATGTACTCCACACTCACGGGGACATTTCCCGCGGACGCCAGCTCATTTGGGAGTTGTTTCCCGGCGCCGGCACAGAACTGACAGTTTATCTATTTCACTACCACCAAGTACATCCAGAGAATCCCGGTTCTTTGCTGGAAATGTACGAAGATTTTTTCGCAATTTTGCCGGAATACCGCCGCTGCGATGTCGATAAATTGGTTTGGAAAAAACCGACCTTTGGTTATATTCCGGGGCATTTTAGCAGCAACAGCAGCGATCGCTCCGTGGCGATCGATCGCCTAGTCTCGATCGGCGACGCAGCATCCTTGCAATCTCCCCTCGTTTTCACAGGCTTCGGCTCTCTTGTCCGCAATCTTTTCCGCTTAACAGACCTGTTGGATACAGCATTAAAGCACAATTTGTTGACGGCAAATCACTTAAACCAAATTCGCGCCTACCAGAGCAATATTTCAGTAACTTGGCTATTTTCTAAAGGCATGATGGTTCCTACCGGCAGCAGTTTGCCACCCCAAAGAATTAATTCAATGCTCAATACCTTTTTCGGTATTTTGGCAGCACAAAAACTCGCCGTCGCCGAAACTTTTATTAAAGATAGAACCGACTGGCTAACTTTCAATCGACTGGCGATCGAAGCAGCGGGAAAAAATCCTTCTCTCCTGTTGTGGATTTTAGATTTTGTCACATTGGGGGATATTTGGCGCTGGCTGGGAAGTTACTTGAATTTTACTCTGCTGGCTTTGGCCAGTTTGCTCTTCGGATGGCTTCCCAGCTTCGCCCGCAGGGTACAGCCTTGGTTGGAACCCCGGTATCCGGCTGTTTGGCTGTGGCTGTTGGCTACCAGCTATGCTCTCACCTATGGCATGGGAAAGGGGAGAAAAGAGTGTTGAGTGTTGAGTTTTGACTCAAAACTAGCAACTCTCATATCCAATCCGTTAGCATCGGAATAGTAAATTCGAGTTGACTGTTCACTGTTGACTGTTCACTGTCAACCGTCAACCGTCAACCGTCAACCGTCAACATCATTCCGGTGTTACCGGAAATGATATCAGTTCGCTATCGAAAACTCGGCAATTCAATTTCAGCTAGCGATCGACGTTTTTTAGAAGCCCGCAGCGGACTGGCAATCAAGCTCAGCCAGTCTGGTTGGGCGACTGCTGTAGGTTTTGCCACACTCGATCGCACTTCTTGAATGCCAAAGGTTTCAACAGAGTTCAAAATTTGAAAAGCCCTGGCCAATTCTTGGGCGTCCACTTTGGTAGCTGTTTCGGGTTCAGACTCAGCCATCGGCAGTTCAGGTTCCGCAACCGGTTCGGCCGAGTCAGTTGCCGGCTCATGAGGCTGGTAGGTTTCGGTCTCCTGTAATTGAATGGCGGATACTTGTGCTAATTTGTTGAGTTCTAGAGGGGCTGGGGATTCAGGCTCGATCGCCTCAACAGCAGCGGCTAACTCTGGAAGCTCTTCTGGTTCCGACCAAGGTTGGACAGGGGAAGCGTTGAAGGCTGGCGGCACCGGCATCTGAGAGCTTTTGACCGCCGCGAGCAAAGATTCTAATTGTGCGCTGGCGGTGTCCAGATTATTGTCAGGCGGCTCAATCCTCGGAGACTTTACCTGCGGCCTGTCCAAACTTCTTTCCAAGGCAGCTTTGAATTGCAGAGTGTGGCGCTGCTGGCGGTGCAAGCGGGCTCGCAATTCCCTGCAAATATTTTCTGTGGCTACTAACTGCTGTAACTGTTCGTTGTAGCGCTGCACAGTAGACGCACATTCTCGCTCAACAGTCGCTAGTCTGACTTGGCTGGTTGCCAACTGACTTCTTAAACTTTCGACTAAAATTTCTTGACTTTGGAGGGTTTGATGGGAAACTTCCACTTTGCCAAACAGCCGCGTCAATTGTTCTTGAGAATTTTCGAGTTCTGCAGTCCGCTGTTCTAGCAAAGTTTCGCGATTCTGCAAGGTTTTTTGGGACTCTTCCAAAGCTGTTTCTAGCTGGGCGATGCGCTGCAAAAGGTCGCGGTTGCATTCGTGCAGCGCTTGCATAAGGGTGACTGGGGTCGATCCTTTGCCCTTGGCCTGTTCGGCATTCCCAAGCATATTTTTTAGATTGTCTGAAATTGGGGGCGAGCCCGCCTCAGTTGGCTGTGTGGGAGATTGCGAATTTTTTGTTTCAGGTGTTGTGGGAATTGCATCTACGCTGATGGCGTTGGGAAAATCTACTGTTTGCCAGTCTTCATCTTCTGGCTGTTGGGGAACCGTTGCGGGAGTTTCTGTCGCATCGGGGGCGATCGGCTCAAAATCCCCAGTAGCAGCAAAATCTGACTGAAATGGTTCGGTATCGGATGGAACAGCAGGGTGCGGTTGGTGCTGATGGGCTCGAAGATCAGCTTCTGACATGGCTTTTTATCCCAATACTCACAGGGTCTCAGATACAGTCTATCCTTAGAGATTCTACAGAAGGAAGCCCCTAAGTGATAGTTTTGGCCTTTTTCCTATTTTTTCGGACAATAACCTCTGAATCGGGTGGCGCGATCGAACTACAACCCGAACTCAAATTAAGGCGTAAGATGGGCCTGTGAGTTTTTTGCCCAGAGTCCTATTAAAATAATTTTTCCCGATCTCTAACGCACTGTTTCGGTATCTCGGCGCTCGCCTAAGCTTTAACAACTGCACAATGTTTGTCAATGATTGCTGGAACTTCTGCCGGTGCAATGCGGCTGTAGCGAGTTTTGTCCGGCATCACAACTATATTTGGGCCCGCTTTACACTGTTTGAGACATCCGGTTCCCTGTACAGTCACTTTGTCTTCTAAACCGCGCGCATTCAAAGCATTTTCTAAAGCTTTACAGACTCCTCCAGCGCCCCGCTTCAGGCAGTCTGATTTTTGACATACTAATATTTTGGTTGGGGTTTTTGCCGGAGCTTTTACAGTTTTAGCTGCTGTGGGAGAGCTGACTTCGGTTTTAGCGATCGCGCGATCGTCGGATGTCAATACCGCAACAGGCCCATTGGTGGAGTCAAGGTGTTCGTGCGATCGATCGTTGTTACCCTGAGCCAGCTTGAGGCTACGAGCTTTAAGTTTTATTTTACCGTTTTTCAAGTTAAGTTCTTTCTCACCTACAACTTGAACTCTCAACCCCGGTGTCAAAATAGGCGACAGAAATGACCGCAATTCCTTGCAAAGTTTAACAAGATATTCTACTCCGCGATCGTTGCTAATTCGCAAATATTTAAGTTTGCAGCCATCTTCAATAATTAGGCCGAGGATTTCTCCCTCTAAACTGAATTCGGAAACTTGCTTGCCAGACTTATACATTGTTATAACTCCTTTAAATCCGTTACATCCGTTACATCTTCTACACTGCTCGTTGCCGAACTTCCTTCTACCTTTACCCGATTTGCCAGCAGCATTCCAGCCACTGCACGAGTTCGCATCGAGGGGCACTGACTTGCCTCAACACACTCATTAACTGAGCCGCTTGTTTAACAGTATTGACTTTTGCCCGCAAAGGTTGGTCAACCGCACACCAGCAGGGAATTTCTAGTTCTTGCAAGCGTTTGTAAACTTGCCACCTATCTAGCCAACTAACTTGCACAATGTCACAAACTTCTAATTCTGGATCTGCTGGATTCATTTTGTAACAACAGTAATAATTTGCATTAATTTTTACCCTGACTGGTAGCGGGTAGAAGTGAAAAGCCAGATTTCAGCAGAACATCAAAGATGATCAAAAGCCCTTCCTGAAAAATTATGCCTCTTGCCTTCTGCCTTCTGCCTTCTGAAGGTTCGCCCCACTTTCAGGAAGCGTTCAGAACGAGGATCTTGTTCAAGCATAACCCAACTGCTAATAATTCTCAATAGGTTTACAAAAAAAATTTCCTACTCTACAAAATCTTCTACTATCGAGGCAGACGCTGCTTGACGGGTAAATCTAGGGTGCTAGACTGACTCTATTGGCAACAAAACTGCCTATTGAGAGGAGAACACACATGGCCCAGACTCAGAGTGCATTGAGACCATTTGGCCACATATCCGAAAACCCAGTTCTACTGGAACATTCAGTCACAGCACCGATTTGTGAAGGAATGAACGCGCTGCTGGCCAGTTTTCAGGCTCTATACCTGCAATATCAAAAACATCATTTTGTGGTGGAAGGGGCAGAATTCTACTCCTTGCACAAATTCTTTCAAGAAAGCTACGGAGAAGCTCAAGATAGCGTCCACGAGTTGGGCGAACGGTTAAACGGATTGGGCGGCATACCAGCAGCTAGCTTTAGCAAGTTAGCCGAGCTGTGCTGTTTTGAGCCGGAAGCCGACGGCGTATATTCCTGCCGCCAAATGCTAGAACACGATTTGACGGCGGAACAAGCTATTATAGGTTTGCTGCGCCGTCAAGCAGGGCAAGCAGAAAGTTTGGGCGATCGAGCTACCCGCTACCTCTACGAAAAAATCCTGCTAAAAACAGAAGAGCGGGCTTATCACATTTCCCACTTCCTCGCCCCCGATACCTTAGTGCAATTGAACTTGAACTAACAATTCTTCTTCTTCCTCTTCCTTCGCGCCCTTAGCGCCTTCGCGGTTCGTTATCTTAGATCAAAAAAAAAGCGAGCAGTTTTGTGACTGCTCGCTTTTTTATACAAAGTGCGTTTGAACCGCAGGGAATTAAGGCGCTAAAGCATTCCCACGCAACAAGCTACCAATGGTTTTCGCAGTAATCTTCATCTGAATGAAAGGATTAGCCGGTACCACGGTTTTATACAAGTAGCTATCGAATGTGAGCTTTTGCACATCGCGATCGGCACACATTTCCACAAAAGCTTCGCGAGTAGCGTCGGAACGGTAAAACACGCGCTGCAAAATGTCGAGAACTTTGTAAGTAATGCCGTAGGCTTTATCCCACCGCTTCAGGTAAATCTTAATTTCCTCTTCAGTCGGAATGCGCGCGCCTTTATTGGAAATCTCAACAATAGTTTCGGCGCACATCCGGCCAGACTTGGCGGCAAAATAGATACCTTCGCCGGAAGACTTGGTAACATAACCTGCAGCATCGCCTACGAGAGCAACTCGGCCGACAACCCGGCGAGGACGCGGATGTTCCGGGATAGGGTGAGCTTCCACTTTAATAATCTCACCGCCCATCAATTTTTTGGCAGCGCGGGCGCGGATGCCTGCTTGCAGCTTTTTAATACTGGCTTGATTGACTTTCATCGTGCCGGTGCCGACGGCTACGTGGTCGTATTTGGGGAACACCCAAGCGTAGAAGTCGGTAGATACGTCATCGCCGACGTACATTTCGGCTAAGTCGTGGTAGTAAGCCATTTTATCTTCCGGCAGGCGGATTCGTTCTTGGAAGGCGATCGCATAATTGTAATCACCAGCGTCGATCGCCTTTGCTACGCGGGAGTTAGCGCCGTCAGCCCCGATTACCAAATCCACCTTCAGAGTTTTCTGAATTCCCATGGCGCTGCCGTCGGAGTGGTCGGCATAGTGGAGAGTATAGGGGTCTGTATTGTTGCCGGGAATTTCTAATTTGTGAACGGTGCCGTTAATTAGTTTTGCACCCAAGGAAGCGGCGCGATCGCGCATGAAGCCGTCGAGCACTTCGCGGCGGCACATACCGATGTATTCGTGTGCGTTTTCAATATTGATGTCCACCTCGACGTTGGAGGGGGAGATCATTTTCATTTTTCTGACTTGGCGGTCAATAATACTTTGCGGCAAGTCAAATTCGCTGACCATGCACAGGGGAATCGCCCCACCGCAGGGTTTGGCGTTGTCTAATTTACGCTCGAATAGGTATGTTTCGATGCCTGCTTTTACCAATGTTTCGGCGGCGGAAGAACCCGCAGGGCCTGAACCTACTACTGCAACCCTTAGTGTCAAAGCTTTTCTCTCCAGTTTTTTTCTATAGGCATTACTCAGGTGTGATGGTATCACGGACTTGGGATGCGGTGGCGTGAAGCAGGGGAGATTTCAATGAAATGAAACAGAGCTTAACAGTTCGATACGAAAATAGCCATCGCGCGAGGGATGGGGCGCGGCGAATTGTTGAGCTGTTGGTTGTAGTTTTTAGCAGGAAGGAAATACCTAACGTATGAGAAACCAATGCAAACGCCTATCTTTGATGCAGCCCTCCGACAATTAGCTGTAGCTTCTATTAGCGGATACCAGAAACACATCTCGCCGATAAAAGGGTTTTCTTGCGCTCACCGAGTGCTGTACGGGGGGGAGTCTTGCTCGCAGTATATCAAGGGCGCGATCGCCAAATTGGGTTTATTTGGGGCGATCAAAGCATCGCGCCGCCGGTTTGCGGCTTGCAAACGCGCGAATCACATCTTGAAAGCCCGGTTTAGCACTGAATCTGGCTGTGAAGACTCCAATTTCGAGGGTAACGATGAACCAAAATCCGATCGACCAAAATCTCAGGGGAAAACTCCTCGCAGAAGCTCTCAGGGTGAAAATTACTGTATTGAAGGCCTAGATTGTGGAATCTCGGAATGTATTTCGGGGCTCGATTGTAGTGGCGCGGATTGTTCGGGACTCGATTGTGGCAGCGCGGATTGTTCGGGGCTCGATTGTAGTGGCGCGGATTGTTCGCGGCTCGATTGTAGCGGCGCGGATTGTTCGGGACTCGATTGTGGCAGCGCGGATTGTGGCAGTTGTTTCTAGTTTTACTCCCCAACCGCTCTCCAAATAGGTAAATTTTTTTTACTAAATGTAGGGGAATTTTCAGAGGGTGCGATCGCGATTGTCGATCGAACTCGGTGCAATTACGTTACATTTAAGTTACGTTAAGCTCCTATATAAAATTTCAAATTGCTATGCTAGGTAATTTTCAACAAAGCAACCTGCGGATTGAGCTTGAAGCTTCCGAAACAGCGATTAGAGACAGCTTGTTGCGTCCAACTCAATTGCAGCAGTGGCTGTGGCCGCAGCAGTTGTCTAGCGGTTTGCCGGAAGAATTTGCTCAAGGTTTGACCTTTACAAGTTGGCTGGGCCCCGTGGCAGTTCAGCATCACGTTGATATTGTTGAGCACAATTGTCTGCGGCTGTTATTGAGTCAGGGAATTGACGGATTTCACGAGTGGTATTGGGGCGATGGTTGGGTGCAGTCTCGGTTGGAGGGAGTGTCGCTGCTGCCACTGAATTTGGGGCAAACGGCTAGTTTACTCCGGCTGCGGGAGTTTGTAGCCGGGAAGGGTAAGCGGAAGTAGATAAATCACCGAAAGCATCCAGGATACAAGCCCCCTGATTCATCCGTCCAGAAATAAAAAACCTGTATCCGATGAAACTTGCCCCCCGAATTTATCCGTGGGATCAATGCTTCAATTCTAAAATCTAAAATCTAAAATCTAAAATCGATTGACTCTCCAAAATCATCAGAACAAAGCCTGGTAGTTCTGCATAGCAACGAAAAATTCTTAATCCTTTTAGGGATAAAGAAGCGTTGTAATGATGAATAAAATACCACAAAGCTCCCACACGATTGGAGAGCTTTTTAGATTAGGAAAGACTCTTTCTTAGAACAATAGCGAGATATCTTGTACATCAGGGAGTTCTTGCATCTTTCGATATCAAAAGTTTTGCCCCTATCTTTCCCGACAGATTTGTGTCGCTGGCGAGGCAAAACTTTTTTAGATGCGACCAAAAAATCTGTATAATAGACGGCACATTGTCTGTAAACTCCTGGGAGGGAATCCCAAAAACCTTTAGCACCCATTTCAACTAGACTTCCTATATATAGTCATCCTCGCATCATTTGTGAATTTCTTACTCCCTCCCCTTAGTAAGGGGAGGGTTGGGGTGGGGTGAAAAACTTACGACTCATGTAGGATTGCTATAAACCCCTAGAATTTCTTTGGTTAAGGCATCAATCGCCAGCTATTTCCACTTCTTGTTACCCTTATTGCCTACAAACGACCACATTTCATCACCTTGGATCGTTAGCTTGCCTGGGTTTTTTGACTTTACTTGAACTTTCCGGGAGACTGATACTAATTGTTGAAAAACACATAGTATTGGAACCAGCGGGGGGACACCCTCGTGACTTTGACAATCGCGACTCAAGATATTTTTTCTAATAAAAGCCGATCGCTCATTTTTTTTGTTTCTTCTGAAATCGTTTGATGTCTCGGGTTTTAAACAAACTTCCTGTGACAATATATTCATTTAAAGTTTTGCTTAGCGCTGGGGGTGGGACAATTTTTAACGATGTTTGAATAACAGAAACGGTGACAATTCATGGAGTTGAGAATTAACAAGGCTTAGGTACGTCGCATGATAACTCCTTAACCTTACTATGCCAGACCACCTGAAAGCCACTTCGCTGCCGAAAAACTAAGAGTGTGTTATAAAAACATAATTTGTTCCTTTCTAAAGCGCTATTCTCGACACAACGAACCCGGTGTGTTTTGACTTCGCGTTAATTTTTACCAAAAAAATAAATATGCTGTCCATTCCAGGCATTGCCGTCCAGAAGCTGCTTTACGAAAGTGCTAACTCTCTGGTTTACCGGGCCCTTCGGGAAGCGGATCGCCAACCGCTCATCCTCAAACTGCTCAAAGAGAGCTACCCGACACCTCAAGAATTGCTACGCTACCGTACCGAATACCGCATCACCCGAGAGCTGAAAGAGGCGGGAGTCGTGCAAGTTTATGACTTGCAAAAATACCAAAACAGCCTCGTGATTTTTGTGGAGGACTTTGGCGGGGAATCGTTGAAAATATGGATGCAGCAGCGAAAGTTTAACCTCAAGGAGTTTCTGCAAATTGCGATCGCAGCCACTGAAATTTTAGGACAAATTCACAGCGCCAATATCATCCACAAAGATATTAACCCCTCAAATATTGTTTATAACCCGGAAACGGAACAGCTCAAAATAATCGACTTTGGTATTTCCACTCAGCTAACGCGAGAAATGCCAACCCTGAAAAATCCCAACATTTTAGAAGGAACCCTCGCTTACATCTCGCCGGAACAAACTGGTAGGATGAATCGCTCAATCGATTACCGCACTGACTTTTACTCCCTCGGTGTCACCTTCTACGAATTGCTGACAGGAAAACTCCCTTTTGAGACAGAAGACGCTTTAGAGCTAGTTCACTGCCACATTGCCAGACAACCAGTTCCACCGCACGAAATCAAGCCGGAAATTCCCCTAATTGTCTCTCAAATTGTCAGTAAATTGATGGCAAAAAATGCGGAAAATCGCTATCAAACTGCATTGGGACTCAAGCAGGATTTAGAAATGTGTCTCGTTCAACTACAAGAAACCGATAGCATAGAAGAATTTGACTTGGGAACGCTGGATCTTACAGACCATTTCCTGATACCCGAAAAGTTATACGGCAGAGAAACAGAAGTTGTTAATCTATTAGCTGCCTTTGAAAGAGTTCGTAATTCTAGTGCCGAAATGATGCTGGTGGCTGGCTTTTCTGGGATTGGTAAAACCGCAGTAGTGAACGAAGTCCACAAGCCGATCGCCAGACAGCGTGGCTATTTTATCAAAGGCAAATACGACCAATTTCAACGCAATATTCCCTTTAGTGCATTTGTGCAAGCATTTCGGGAATTAATGGGACAATTATTATCAGAAAGTGACGCTCAGTTACACAGATGGAAAACCATGATTCTCACCGCAGTAGGCGAGAGTGGGCAAGTCTTGATTGACGTAATTCCTGAATTAGAACACATCATTGGCGCTCAACCGGCTGCACTAGAATTGTCCGGGAGTGCGGCCCAAAATCGCTTCAATCTGCTGATGCAGAAATTTGTGCAAGTATTTACCCAAGCAGAACATCCCTTAGTGATATTTTTGGACGATTTGCAGTGGGCGGATTCGGCATCGCTGAAATTGCTACAACTGTTGATGGAGGATACCGGGCATCTGTTGGTATTGGGTGCTTATCGAGATAATGAGGTATCATCGGCTCATCCGTTTATGTTGACTGTAGATGAGATTGTGAAGTCGGGAGCCACTGTGAATACGATTACCCTGCAACCGTTGAGTTTAGCAGATCTCAATCAGTTGGTAGCAGATACGCTGATTTGCGATTTATCTTTAGCCGGGCCCTTGACAGAATTGGTTTATCAAAAAACCCAAGGAAATCCATTTTTCTCAACTCAATTCCTAAAAGCCTTGTATGAAGATGGTCAAATTATTTTTAACCCCCCTCAATCCCCCCTTACCAAGGGGGGATTGAGGGGCGTACAAGGGGGGTGGCAGTGCGATATTAATCAAGTTAAATTTGCCGACGCCTCTGATGTGGTGGAGTTTATGGCGGCGCAATTGCAGAAGTTGCCTGCACAAACTCAGGATGTTCTCAAACTTGCCGCGTGCATTGGGGCGCAGTTTGATTTAGAGACATTGGCAATAGTCAGCGAAGAATTACCAGAAGAAACGGAATCAGCGCTGTGGAAAGCCTTGCAAGAAGGACTCATTTTAGTGATTTCAGAAGGCTATAACTTCATTCAAGCAGATGCTCAATCCCCAAATCAGTCTGTTGCTAATCCCACTTATAAGTTCCTGCACGATCGCGTCCAGCAAGCGGCTTATTCATTGATTCCCGACGACCAAAAACAAGCCACTAATCTCAAAATAGGACAGTTACTGCTACAAAGTTCTTCCGAGATAGAAATAGAAGAAAAACTATTTGATATTGTGGGGCATTTAAATCAAGGAATTGAGTTAATTCATCAATTAAGTGAACGCTCAGCCTTAGCCCAACTCAACTTAGAAGCTGGACGTAAGGCTAGAAATTCTACCGCCTACGCTGCGGCAAATATCTATCTACAAACGGGAATTGAGCTACTGACAGTCAACTGCTGGCAAACTCAATATGAATTGACACTAAATCTATATGTTGCTGCTGCTGAAATTGCCTATTTGAATGGTGACTTTGATGGTATGGAACAGATGGCAGCACTGGTTTTGCAAGAAGCCCAAACAATTTTAGATCGAGTTAAAATTTACGAAATTAAAATTGCCGCTCAGACAGCCCAGAGCAAGGTGTTAGAAACGATCGCAGTAGCAAGAGAAGCACTCTTACAATTGGGGATTGAACTGCCTGCTGAACCTGATGAAGCCAAGATTGGCAAAGCGCTACAAGCCCTTGCGGCCCTCCTCGGCGACAGAAAGATTGAGGAATTGGTTGACCTAACTGTGATGACAAATCCACAGACTCAGGCAGCTATGCAACTGTCTGGTATGTTGTTTCCACCCATTTTCCAGGGAATGCCCGGTTTGCTGCCCCTGCTGAGCTCAACGATGGTGAGTTTATCGCTCTCCTTTGGGAATGCACCCGCATCGACGGTGGGTTATGCGATGCACGGGATGGTTTTCTGTGCCTTTTTCCAAGAGGTGGAAACGGGCTATGGCTTTGGGCAATTGGCACTTTCATTGCTGGATAGGTTGAATGTACCCGAATTCAAGTCCACAGTTCTACTTTTGTTTGGTGGCTGGATTCAGCATCGCCAAGAATCTCTTTTGGCAACGATACCGACGCTGAAAGAGGGCTATAGGTTTGGTATGGAAACCGGCGACTTTGTAGACGCTGGCTACAACATATATATTTGCTTTTATACTCATTTATTCGCTGGTGTAGAACTAGACACTTGGGAACCAGAAATAGCAAGTTATAGGGCGGTAATGGCGCAGTTGAAACAATATTCTGCGCGAGTTTATTTGGATATGATTCAGCAGACGGTGCAAAACTTGAGGGAAACCCATACTCGGCCGGATTTGTTAATAGGCTCTGCCTACGATGAAACGGTGATGATTCCTAAGCACTATCAGGATAATGAATTTACGGCGATCGCCTGTGCCTGCATCTTCAAACTGCTGCTTGCTTACTGCTATGGCAATTATACGGCTGCCCTAGACCACATTACCCAAGTCAAACAGTATTTGATGGGAGTATCTGGATCGGCTTTTGTTCCAATTTTTCATTTTTATGCAGCCCTAACGCATCTGGCACTTTTTCCCGCACAGCCAGCAATTGAGCAAACTGAAAATATTGCCTTAGTAGAAACCCATCAAAGCACGCTGCAACAGTGGGCGCAAAATGCTCCGATGAATTATCTGCATAAATGGTATTTAGTGGAAGCAGAACGACAAGGAGTTTTAGGCAATAAAGCCGAGGCGATTGAAATGTACGATCGCGCCATTTCTGGAGCCAAAGAAAACAAATATGTTAATGACGAAGCCCTGGCCAACGAACTAGCAGCCAAATTCTACTGGGAATGGGGTAAAATAAAAGTTGCTCAAGCCTACATATTTGAGGCGTATTATTGTTATGTTGAATGGGGAGCCACTGCTAAGGTAACGGATTTAGAAACGCGATATCCCCAATTATTCGCGGTAACTCAACCGGGAAGAAAAAACACTCAAACTACCGTAGCAATGACAACGACTGGTTCGGGGAATCACCTAGATATCACCGCAGTCATGAAGGCTTCTCAGGCAATTTCTGGAGAAATTCTGCTAGATAAGCTACTGTCTAGCTTGATGAAAATTTTGATGGAAAATGCAGGGGCGCAACGAGGCTATCTGATTTTGTTAAGCCAGGGACAACTGTTCATTGAAGCTGAAGGAACCATCAATGACGAACTCGTTACCGTGTTGCAGTCAATCCCCGTTGCAACCTGTCAAGAACTTTCCTCCGCAATTGTCAATTATGTGAGTCGCACTCAAGAAAGCGTGGTACTAGATGATGCTGCGAGATCGGGACAATTTACCAACGACGCCCACATCCGAAAGCATCAGCCAAAATCAATTTTATGTGTACCGTTGATTAACCAATCTCAAATCATTAGTATTGTTTACCTAGAAAATAATCTGACAGCCGGAGCTTTTACCCCAGAAAGAGTGGAACTATTAAAAGTGTTATCTGGACAAGCAGCTATCTCGATTCAAAATTCTAAGCTTTATACAGAAGTTCGCAAAAATGAAAGCAGGCTGGCTCAACTAAACAAAGCTTATGAGCGATTTATTCCCCATCAATTCCTCCAGTTTTTAGAGAAATCAAGCATCATTGATGTGGAACTGGGCGACCAAGTGCAGTTAGAAATGTCGGTGTTATTTTCCGACATTCGCGACTTCACCACGCTTTCGGAAAC